>CANHIG010000017.1 GCA_947461105.1 Bacteroidota bacterium
CCAAATTTCATTTGTTTTTTAGCTATAGCATACTGAGGATGAGAGGGCAGAAAAGGATATTTCACAAAGGATAGCAACTCATTTCCCTCCAGATTTTCAGCAAGAAAGAGCGCATTTTCAGAATGTCGTTCCATACGGAGGGACAATGTTTCGAGGCTTTTACTTAAAATCCATGCATTGAACGGAGACATAGAAGGACCTGTAACTCTTCCAAACAAATATACTTCGCGAATCAAATCTTTTTTGCCGACTACCACACCGCCCAATACGCGCCCCTGTCCGTCCATATATTTTGTAGCAGAGTGTATCACTAAATCTGCACCATAGTTAATAGGCTGCTGAAGGTAAGGTGTAGCAAAGCAATTATCTACAATAAAAAGCAGTCCGTGTTTTTTTGCTATCGCAGCCACATATTCCAGATCTATCACCTCTATCGCAGGATTGGTAGGTGTTTCGAGATAAATAATTTTGGTAGCAGGCGAAATCAGTTGTTCAATTTCTTCAGGATGCGAAGCATCAAAATAAGAGTAACATATCCCCCATTTTGGAAAATACTTGGACAAAATAGTGTGAGTAGCCCCGAAAACCGAAGCACAGGAAATGATGTGATCTCCAGATTTCAAAAGCGCTGCAAAGGTTTTATAAATAGCTGCCATTCCGGAACCTGTGGCCACTCCCGCTTCTGCATTTTCAAGTAAACAAACTTTATTTACAAATTCATCTACACCCGGATTGCTGTATCGCGAATAGATATAATCATCAGACTCATCAGCAAAAGCCGCACGCATAGCTTCGGCTGTGTCAAATACAAAGCTGGAAGTGAGATACACGGGTACTGAATGCTCGTTGTAATCCGTTCTGTCCAGCTGTGTGCGGATAGCATTAGTTTCAAAATCAGGCATAAGAATAATTGCAGTTTATTAAATAAAAACAGACTGCAATTTTAGAAAATAAATTTACGGATTGAGGACTTTATTCAATGCCGCATGTACTTTGGAGTTTTTACGCACCAAAACAGGATATTCAGATAATGCAGGAGTAACAGTCACCGGATTGTTGCTGTCCGCCACTTTGGTCTGGTCGAAAAGATACACCCACTGGTCGTTGTCAGGCGCAGCGAGCGTATATGCCGGAGCAGGATCCTGAAGCACAGGGCGCACATATATATCCGACCCTAGCATAAAGGAGTAATCTGTCTTGTTGTAAAACTGCATGATAGACTTCTGAATCTTAAACACCGAATCGGCTGTGGTCATGAAATAATCATTCATGGCATGATGCAGCTTTGCATACTTTCTGTATATATCTGTAGCATCAGCACCAAAAATCCATGGTCGATGCTCACCTCCTCCCCCGTTTTCCATCACAGGTGAAAACGCCCCGAACTGTGCCCAGCGCAGAAACAATTCTTTAGAACGACCATTGCCCGGGAAATTGCTGTCTTCTCTGTAGCCGCCAATATCTGAACCAAAACTCAAATAGCCGTATTGGCTTGAATGATACATATTGTTAGCCGCTTTAGTCAGTCCCGTAAAAGTGGCATCCTGATCGCCTACCCAGCAAGCAAAACTGATATCGCGCGGGCAAAACGAAAGCCCCTCTCCTCCTGCATCGAAACCATAGTTATCAATCGGGCGGCAGGTAAGCACGCGGTCTATACCCAACTTCTGGCGGGTATAATCGTGAAACAACTGATAATAAGTTCTGGAATATTCTACTCTGGTTACATTGGCACCTTTGCCGGGAGAATATGGAGTAGTGTTTACATAAAAATCTGTTCCGTCACATTTCCAGCCATCAATACCATAAGCCAGTGTGATATCCATTTTGGATTTCCACCAGGCCAAAGCAGCAGGATTGTAAAAATCTATCAGACTGCCTTTGCCTTTCCACCAGCTGATGATGCCGGGAACTGTGTCCGTTGCATTTTTCTTCATGAAATAGCCTAATGCTTTTGCCTCTTCATAAATAGGATGCGCATCGGTGTCAATAGCGCAAACAATCCACATAAAAACCCTCACATCTTTGCTGTGTAAATAATCAATCATGCCTTTAGGATTTTGAAATAGCGAGCTATCAAACTCGAAAGTGGTGTAGCCAGTTTCCCAGGGGCTGTCAATGATGATAGCGCCTACAGGAATATCATTTGCCAGATAATCGTCCACAATTTGCTTAGCGCTCTGCTCGGTGCTCTCGCCTTCCCAAATCCAGTGTTTAAATACCCACTTTGGCCAGGGTGTAGTTTGCACTTCGGGAGTGGTATTATCATCCTTGTCTTTTTTATGGCAGGAAGACAGCAAAAGCATTATCAGACAAAGCAGTGCTAAAATGATTCTGTTCATAGTATTGGGTTTTGGTAAATGAATATAAAACAACAAAACGGCAGAACGAAATTTATAGCTATAAAATGAAAAATAGGCTTCCTTACTTCGAGTGAAATCAACTATAAAATGCTGCTCTGTGGAAAAAGTTACTGCAAGTCATACTTGATTAGGAAAGCTATTATTGGTAAAAAATTTGTGAAGTGATAATACCTACCACAAGCACAAAAAGCTTGTATATTTGATAATAGAAAATACTATACATCATGAAAGCAACAGACAAAACAATAGTAGTTACTGGAGGAGGAAACGGAATTGGAAGAGAATTGGTTTTGCAAATGCTTGGCAAGGGTGCTCGATTGGCAGCAGTTGACCTTAGTGCATCCGCATTAGATGAAACAATGAAACTGGCAGGTGATAAACAGCAGTTTCTATCTACTCACACAGCAAACATAACCAGCAAAGAAGCAGTTGCGTTATTGCCTGAGCAGATTTTAACCAGACACGGCAATATTGACGGAATCATAAATTGTGCAGGAATCATTCAGCCCTTTGTAAAAGTGAATGAACTGGACTATGATGCTATAGAACGTGTTATGAATGTGAATTTCTGGGGCACAATCTATATGACTAAAACTTTTTTGCCTTATCTTCTCAAAAGACCAGAAGCACATATTGTAAACGTATCGAGCATGGGTGGATTTTTGCCTGTTCCGGGACAAAGCATTTATGGTGCATCAAAAGCCGCAGTAAAACTTTTTACAGAGGGGTTATATTCAGAATTGAAAAACACCAATGTTCACGTTACTGTAGTTTTCCCTGGGGCAGTTGATACAGACATAGTTAAAAACTCAGGCTTAGGCGATAGCATAAATCTGGAAGAAGCAAGTAAGAATAGCAGCATAAAAATGATTACGCCCGAGAAGGCTGCACAAATTATTATCGCAGGTATGCAGCAAAATCAATTTCGTGTTCTTGCAGGCCCCGATTCAAAATTTATGGACTTTCTATACAGACTAAATCCAAAGTTTGCTACTAACTTTATCTACAAACAAATGAAGTCTTTACTAAATTAATTGCTTATACTTTATCCTGAAATAAGATTAGACATTCTCCAGAACTATGCAAATTAACTAATTGAAAAGAAAATGAATCCAGAGCAATTGAGTAAAATCATTCCGGCAGTAGTGCTTTTAGTCCTTGGGATTATGGAGGCCATAGAAGGACTTTATCTGCAAGACAAGCGAACTCGCAATGATTTTACTATTGATTTTCTAAGTCTTCTCATTTTGCCCACCTTTATCCAGCCTGCGATTTTTCTTGTTACGTTTTGGTTGATGCATACTTATTTTCCCGGCTTGGAAGATTATTATATCGGGCTGTCTGTATTGTGGCAGGTATTGGCTTTTTTGGTTTTAGATGATATGATGCAATATTGGTGGCATAGAATTTCGCACATAAATAAAACAATGTGGAAACTGCACCGACCTCATCATGTGGTAGAGGAAATGGGCGTATTAGTTACATACAGAAATGCCATTTTATACTATGCGTTGATGCCCGGCATCTGGTTTTCTGCTCTGTTGGTTTATTTAGGAATGGGTTATGTCTATGTCATCTATTTGCCGATTAAACTCACCGTTATTTTATTGGCTCACAGCGAAACCAAATGGGACCGGATACTTTATAAATACAAAATCCTTCATCCTCTGACATGGCTGGTTGAAAGAACGATATCAACACCAAGTACTCATTTTGCACATCACGGACTGACGGCAGAAGATCAGGTTTCACATCCAAATGGCAACTTCGGAAATTTGCTTTTTTTCTGGGATGTCATATTTGGAACGGCAAAAATCACCCGAAAATATCCGCAAAAGTTCGGAGCATGGAACAGAATAAACGAACCTTGGTACGTTCAGTTGTTCTTTCCGCTGATTCGTTCTAAAAATTCGGAAAGCGAATTACATTCGCTGAAAACCAAGAACGACTATAACCCCTCGGTTGATTTTAAAGAATTCAAAACTTAAATGAAAGATCTTGCAGTTTGAGACAGCATTGAAAAACCCCAAAAAAGTAGTACGAATAATTACATTTATAAAGATATAGCCCATCATACATAAAAACCGAAAACAATAACTCATGAGAACTTATTTGAACAGTATCATTATTGCAGTCACTGTTATAGCAACAGCCATAATTTTCTCTAGTGCTTTTAAAAACAGAAATCAGGCAAGTAATTCTATTTCTGTTACAGGCTTGGGAAGCAAAAATTTTTCTTCAGACCTCATCGTTTGGAGCGGATCATTCTATAGAAAAAGCATGAACCTGAAGGATTCCTATTCAGAACTCGATAAAGACCGAGAAAACATTAAAAAGTATTTGCTTTCTAAAGGGATAAAGCCTGGAAACATTGTTTTCTCGGCTGTTGAGATCAATAAAGAATTTGAAAATATCTATGACAACTCAGGCAATAAAACAAAAACAATTTTCACAGGATACCGACTTCAACAAAACATACAAATAGAGTCAAACGAAGTAGACAAGGTAGAAGAGGTTTCCAGACAGGTCAGTGAATTGATTAATTCGGGAATTGAATTTTATTCAAATAGTCCGCAGTACTACTATACCAAACTGGCTGAACTAAAAATTAAAATGATAGCCGAAGCAACAAAAGACGCCTATTCTCGTGCAAAGAAAATAGCGGAAAATGCAGGAAGTGATGTGGGCAAACTTAAAAGTGCCGATATGGGTGTATTCCAAATTGTAGCACAAAATTCTTCAGAGGAATTTTCTTGGGGAGGCTCTTTTAATACTACATCCAAAAGAAAAACAGCCACTATCACTGTGAAGCTTGAATACCAAACATATTAGACATTGCTCATATCCGCAGTAAATGAAACTTAATAAATCATTAAATGTTGAAATTTAGACGTACAAATAAACTCAATCCGAAATCTCAAACTTCACTTTCTTATTTTTGATTTTCTCCTGCTTTATTGCCGTTAAAACCTTATTGATTTTTTCACTTTTTACAGCGGCATAAGCTGAATTATCCAGCACTTCTATCTTGCCTAGTTCATCCTTGTGCAATCCTCCTTTTTTGAGCAGTAGACCAACAATGTCTGTCTTATTCACATTATCCTTTTTACCTGCAGCTATATAGAGTGTTTGCCACAGAGCAATAGGTGGTATTTTGAATATATCTGGCAGAACCTCCTCCTCAGGTTGCTCTGTGATATACTTGGGCACATAATCTTTTTTATCCAAAAGCAAATAGGCTGTACCTGTAGCGTGCATTCTGGCTGTTCGTCCATTTCGGTGAATCATACTTTCCTCTGTAGTAGGAAGCTGATAATGAATCACCGCTTCTATTTCAGGGATATCCAATCCGCGTGCTCCCAAATCTGTAGTGATGAGCAAATTGGTGCTTCCATTTCGGAATTTAATTAAAGCTCTTTCACGGTCTATTTGTTCCATCCCACCGTGGTAAACGCCATGTGCGATATGGAGTTCGTTAAGTCTTTGTGCAATTCTATTTACTGCGTCTCTGTGATTGCAAAAAACTATCTTCGATTGCTCACCAAGCTTACTTATCAGCAACAAAAAAGTATCTAACTTATCATCTCCTGAAACGCGAACCATTTTTAATTGCAGGCTGCTTTTCTGCTCTTGGGTATTACCGGAAAAATCAAGTGTGCTGCTCTTTCTCATTCCTACAAAAACAGGAATTTCTTTGAGCGAAGTAGCGGAAGTCAGCACTCTCTTTCGGACTACTTTCAGCTGACTAATGATATATGCCATATCTTCTTTGAAACCAAACTCCAGTGATTTATCAAACTCATCTAGTATTAAAGTCTGAACTGCTTTTGTCAAAATATTTTCATTGCGAATATGGTAAGCTATTCTCCCGGGTGTCCCAATCAAAACTGCCGGAGCAGTCTGCAGACTATTCTTTTCTATACGCACACTGTGTCCTCCATAACAGCAGTTTACTTTAAAGTTTGTTTTCAGTTGTTTAAAAACCTGTTCAATCTGAATGGCCAACTCTCTTGATGGCACAATGATTAATACTTGTGTGCCTTGCAGTTCAGCTTTCAATAAATCGGTAAGTGGCAAAAGAAATGCGAGCGTTTTTCCGGAGCCTGTGGGTGAAATTAATTGCACATCATCTTGATGACTGATGGCATCAGTTGCAGCAACCTGCATATCGTTGAGCGCTGAAATGCCGAGCTGCTGTAGTATATTTTGATATTTCATAGTAGTAATTACCGCGCAATATACCTATTCAAAAACGAAGCACAGTGATTAGTTAGTAGTATTGCTTAAAAAACGAAGCACCTCTCTTTGCACATCCAATGGGCGCTCCATCATGGGAACATGACCACAAGAATCGTAGATAATAACCTGACTTCCTTTTATATCATGATGGAATCGTTCTGCATATTTTGGATTGACTATTTTATCTTCTTTACCCCAAACTATAAGCGTAGGACAACTGATTTTCTTAATTAAACTTTCATCAAACTGCTCCTTAGTGCTTGCCATAGCCATGATGTGGTGAAGGTTTCCCTCTCTATTCCAAAAATCATTAACGCGCTGTATTTTTTCTTCGGTGAGTAAAGGTGCTTTATAAAATACCCTGCCAATACCTTTCGCTGTCATATATTTAGGAATACCTTTTTCCAACATCAATTGTACCAACTTACCCTGAAAAAAGCTGGCATTGGCAGTTTTCATTACCTCTGCCATATCATAGCCCGCACTATTGAAGAGTATGAGTTTCTTTACTAAATCGGGATGTTGCAGTGTAAGATTTACCGACATCAACCCACCTAAAGAGTTTCCCAATACATAACATGAATCAATATGAAGGGTGTCAAGCAGGAAGCTAAAATATTCGCTATAGACCTCTGTGATTTTCTCATCACCTTCATTTTGCTCCGGAAAATCAGACAAACCAAATCCCGGCAAATCAACTCTTATCACTCTGTATTTAGAGTTAACCAAAGAATCTAAAATGTAAAAATCTCTATTGCTGCCACCAAAGCCATGAATCATTAAAACAGGTACTCCACTCCCACTCTCTGTGTAATGAAACTCTCCTCCTTTCCAGTTGATAAAATGCGAATTGGCTAAGCTATATTTTGCTTTTACTGTTGCCTTCGGCAGTGTGAGGTCTTTTCTACCGATTGCGTAAAAGAATAAAAGCAGCGGAATTAAAACAATTACAATTAGTATTTTCTTGAGCATGATGATATTTTATAGTGTGAAGATGCAATTTTTGAAAAAAGGTACTTGACAATAATTGATAATTCTTTAAAATGCTTTTGAAGTTCAAGTAATATGATAAGAATCATGCCTACATTGACAGCAATGGGTTGGGGATAGGTTCCTAAACCCATAATATTGCCGTTATGTTCTTAAGCCGTCTATTTTGGAAGAAATGCATTCAAATCAAACACACTCATTAAAGCAAATTGCATTTCTGACGGTAGTTCTATTCTTCTTTGCTGTGCCCGAATTTTGCCATGCACAAAAAGTAGACCCAAACAAAGAGGTGACCGGAAAAAATCCAAAAACAAATAATATAGTAGATAAAATTCTTTGGGGATTATCCTTTCTAAATTACACAGACAGGAAAAAAGACAGAATTTTAGATGACCCAAAAGACTTTGAATCATTCAGAGGAAAGAAGCTACATGCTATTCAATATACTATATTGAAGCAGTATGGGGTATCTATTGAGCACCCTGACACGCCTGTTACCAAAAAGTTCTTGCGTTTTGCAAATCGCATTCATATTTCCACTGACTCCCGAGTCATTAAAAATGAAATGCTTGTAAAAGAAGGAGCCACAATTGATCCGCAACTGATAGCTGATATGGAAAGAAATATCTGGGGAAAGTACATATACAAAGATCAAAAAATAACGCTTCATCATCTTGCTGAAGACTCCAATCAGGTAGATATGAATGTGGCAGTTCAGGATTTGATGACCTGGAACATAGTGGATAAAGTAGGTGTACAGCGAACATCTGTAGGCATAGAATTAAAAAACTTTTTGGGGCTTTCGCAAACTTGGAACAACTATGTGGCTATCAACTACCGAAAAGATAAACTATGGACTTTCTATGGTTGGTATGAATACAGAAACATTGCCAAATCTCAAATCTCCATAAATCTAAATTACAACTACGACCCTTTTATAAAAGGATTGGAACTGAGAGTAGGGAGAAAATTCTATTCCTCGCAAACGAAATGGGCAGGCTATGTATTTTCAAATTTCTATAAACAAAGTGCAAGAGAAAATAACTTTTTGACTGTAGCAATTCCCACAAATGTTTTGTACAATGCACAGGCAGCCTTGTTTGCAAGAGCCTATCCATTGTCCATACATTCCCGAAGAGAACCAAACATGGCTTACAAATTCATCATTAGTGCTAAGTATAACAGACTGCAATACATCAAAAGACCATTTATGAGATCTGAAGATAACTCCATATCATTTATAAATAGCAATTCGTACATGGTAGGTATTGGAATGGCAAGATGGGATTATTACACCGAGCAGAATATCAATGAACTGGTAGAGACAGAGTATTTTACTAAAGGGTTTAATATCGCCTTTCTGTGTGGCTTTTCAAAAGAAGAAGATGTTGGGGAACGTTACTATACATCATTTGTAACCACCTATGCCAGAAAAATAGAACCACTGGGATATTTTGCATGGAGGAGTAAATGGGGAACTTATATCAAAAATGAAAAGCCTCAAAATCAGGTACTCAACACTAATCTTCTGTTCTTTTCTAATCCAGTAAACTTTGGCAAGAAATTTTACGCTCGACAGTTTTTAAGATTTTACTATAACCAAGGCTGGAACTTCGCACCCAACCAGGATTTATATTTAAACGACCAAAATGGAGGAGTGCGAGGTATGTTTCTAAATACGCTTAGAGGCGAAAGAACATTTAGTATGAGCATTGAACCAAACTTCTATGGAAAGTTCAAAGTCTTTGGCTTCTAACTCACCTATTTCTGCTTTGCTGATTTAGCGATGGCAGGAAGCGGAGCAGGTAAATACTTTGACAGCAAAATTATGCAGGGATATGGAGCAGGCATTCGATTCAGAAATCTTCGCATAGGATTAGATTATTTCATTCTCACTTTTGCCTATTATCCAAACATGCAAATGCTTAATAATAAATCATGGAATTTCCTGGGCAACTTATCCAATCCAAAATCAATAGGAAACTATCAGGGCACACTATATGACAGCAAAACCATGATATTCCAAAACCCTATTTCCGGAGATGCAGATACCTCTTTCTAAAGTCCCAATGGAAAAATCATAATGACTATCAATTAAAAAAAACGTCATTTCACCGAAAATCAACTATTAACTTTTGTATCAAAAGCAAAAAGCTTATTTTGAATGCTTAGAAAAACTAGGCAGGACAAAAACGATGCAATTTTCAATATTAAACTCTTTAGGAAATCGTCTTATCCTGTTTATAGTATTGCTGCTTTTTTTTGCAGCACCGAGCAATACTTTCGCACAAAAAATCGACTCCACCAAAGAGGTAACCAGTAAGCATCCTAAAGCAACAAAGATAATTTCAAACATGCTCTATGCCCTCTCATTCCTGCATTATACCGATAGAAGAAAAGACAGAATCCTTGATGGCCCTGAAGATTTCGAAGAGTACAGAGGCAAGAAAATAAACTCTATTAACTATAGAATTCTGAAACCATACGGAGTGTCGATTGAGCATCCAGACTCTCCGGTCACCAAGAAGCTATCCAAGTTTGCTAATGGCATTCATATTTCCACTAAACTTAAAGTGATAAAAAATGAGATGCTGGTGAAAGAAGGTGAGCGGATTGACCCGCAGCTGATGGCTGACATGGAGCGGAATATTTGGAACAAAGGGATTTATAAAGATCAAAAGATAGTACTGGAACCATTGGGTTATGATTCTAATCTGGTAGATATGAACGTGACCGTTCAGGACTTGATGACATGGAATTTGGTTGACATCATTGGGGCTAAAAGCGCTTCGATAGGAATTGAACTCAAGAACTTTCTGGGGCTTTCTCAAAGTTGGAACAACTATATTTCGCTCAATTACAGAAAAGATAAGCTTTGGAGTTTTAATGGTGGATATGAATACAGAAATATTGCTTCCTCTCAGTTACAATTAAATTTTGATTATAACTATGATCCATTCAACAAAGGTTTGGAATTTTATATAGGCAGAAGATTCTATTCCTCACAAACAAAGTGGGCGGGATATGCTTTTTCCAACTTTTACAAACAAAGTAAAAAAGAGACTAATTTCCTTTCTTCAGCCATTCCAACTAATGTGATGTTTAATGCTCAAGCTGTCTGGTTTGCAAGAGCCTATACGCTCCCTTTCATTCGAATGCGCTATGATAAAAACATGACCTATAAATTTATTATCAGCGCAAAGTTTAACCGACTCCAATATATAACTCGACCTTTTGCAAGAGCCCCTGACAACTCAATCTTCTTTATTAATAACCGTTCCTTTATGGTTGGCGCTGGATTTGCAAGGTGGGATTACTATACTGAGCAGAATGTAAATAAATTGGTAGAAACCGAATTCTTTACCAAAGGTTTTAATACGGCATTTTTGTGTGGCTTATCTAATGAAGAAGAAGTAGGAAGCAGATATTACACGGCTATAGTAGGCACTTACGCCTATAAAATCCAACGCTTTGGATACTTTGCAATAAGAGGCAAATGGGGTACTTACATCAAAAACGAACGAATCCAAAATCAGGTTCTGAATATGAATCTGTTGTTCTTTTCTAACACAGTTAATTTGGGCAAAAAAATATTTTTCAGACAGTTTGTAAGAGCCTATTACAATCAGGGCTGGCAGTTTGCAAACAATCAGGACATTTATCTCAATAGCGGAAATGGAGGTGTAAGAGGCATATTTTTAAACCTGCTGCGAGGTCAAAGAACTTTTAGCATGAGCTTTGAACCCAATTTCTACGCTCGTTTTAAAGTTTTTGGATTTACCGGTTCTGTTTTTGGATTTGCAGATATTGCTATGGCCGGTAGCGGTGATGGCGGATACTTTAACTCAAAAATAATTCAAGGCTATGGATTGGGGTTAAGAGTCAGGAATCTTAAGCTCGGAATAGATTACTTCGATATCACATTTGCCTACTATCCAAATTTGCAAAGTGATAAGCAAAAGCCGTGGAATTTTCTGGGTAACTTCTCCAACTCAAATGCAATAGGAAATTATCAGGGAACCTTGTTTGACAGCAGAACCATGATTTTCCAAAACGCCCCTATTAATGAAGCCGATGTAAACTAGATTTTTAAAATTGGGAGAAAATATTTATTCCTCTTCCTCATACACATCATCTTGTCCACCTTGTGTATCATCCTGAAATTCTTCAATTCTGAAATCAGGTCTTGAGTTGAAATGTTCCGTTTTAAGTTTTATAGCATTGATTCTATCTAACCTAAATGATCTGTATTCATCACGTAAATGGCAATACGCTACGAGATTTCTTCTTCCGTCTTTATATACTACAGCCAATGGCTCAATGTCCCTAACCGTAACACCCTTCTCTCTGGAGTCATATTCTAAAGTAGACAAATGCTTATTATCAATAGCGTTATTGAGTGTAGTAAGCAGATTTGGAGAATAGTGCATTTGCTTTCTGACTATATGGTTCGAATTTGAATATCTCTCATTCATATTTCTTGGTGTTTAGTTTGTCTAATATACATTTTTTATGTACTTCAGTAAAAATTAAAGTATGATTTAGAATATACCAAGTATTTCACGAAGTGAATGTATCTTAGAAATCGCGTCATCCTTTTTCTTTTGTTCCATAGCTATAACTTCCGGTTTTGCATTAGCAACAAACTTTTCATTGCTGAGTTTTTTCTCAACACTCGCTAAAAAACCTTCTGTATATTCTAAATCTTTTTGCAACTGCGCTGTATCTATTTCCTTTTCTGCTTCGCCTGTTACAATGCTGAGCTCATATCCTTTAATTACAACCTTTCTCAGATTATCTGTTGGAGCCGTTGCTGCTTGCAACACTGCTAGTTTGCTCAGTTTGGAGATAAGGCCTGCAAAGCGATTTATAGAAATTTCACCCTGCCCTTTGTAGTAACAATCAACCGTTTCATGATTTTTCTTTCCGGCTTTCGCTCTGATCTCACGAATGGAAGTAATAATTTCAAAAGCTAAGCTGCCCTCAGCAATCACATCTTGCTTAATAGCAGTTTGATTTGCTACAGGATAATTACTAATACAAATGGAATCTCTTTCTGCTCTATCTCTGAGTGTAAACCAAATTTCCTCTGTTATGAAAGGCATGAACGGATGCGCTAATTGCATCAACTTTTCAAAGAAATCTATTGTTCGTTCATAAGTTGCTTTATCAATCGGTTTTTGATAATCTGGTTTTATCATTTCCAGATACCAAGAGCAGAAATCATCCCAAATCAATTTATATAGAGTCATCAATGCTTCGCTAATCCTGAAATCAGTGAAGCAATGCTGTATTTCAAGAATTGTTTCATTTAATCTGGCATCAAACCATTCAATTGCTATGTTATTGATCTCTGCATTTTTTGTGTCGTTAGTATCAACCACTTCCCAGCCCTTTACAAGTCTAAGTGCATTCCATAGTTTATTGGAAAAATTGCGCCCTTGCTCACAAAGTTTTTCATCAAACAATATATCATTGCCGGCAGGAGAACACAGCATCATACCCATCCTCACGCCATCTGCTCCATATTGTGCTATTAAATCAAGTGGATTAGGGGAGTTTCCCAATGATTTACTCATTTTTCTCCTAAGCTTGTCCCGAACTATACCCGTGTAATATACATTTTTAAAAGGCTTCTCTTCTTTCCATTCATAGCCGGCCATTATCATTCTCATTACCCAGAAAAACATGATTTCAGGTGCAGTAACCAAATCATTTGTGGGATAATAATAGTTGATGTCCTTGTTGTTGGGGTCTTTAAAGCCATCAAAAACAGATATTGGCCAAAGCCACGATGAAAACCACGTATCTAAAACATCTTCATCTTGCTTCAACTTGCTGATGTCTATTGATGCATCCTTAAGCAATAATTCCTCTTTCGATTTTGCAACGCCAACCAAGTTTTCATTCTCATCATACCAAGCTGGAATTCGCTGTCCCCACCACAGCTGTCGACTGATGCACCAATCACGTATGTTATCTATCCAGTTTTTGTAAGAATTTTTAAATTTAGGCGGATAAAATTTCAACTCATCATTCATTACATCGCTAAGCACCTGAGGATTTTTAGCAAAAAACTTTTTCATGTCTACAAACCATTGCAGCGATAATCTAGGCTCTATTACTGCATTTGTACGTTCACTTCTTCCTACTTTATTTTGAATGTCTTCTGTTTTCAGCAAAAGCCCCATCTCTTCCAAATCCTTTGCAGCTGCCTTTCTTGCAGCAAAGCGATCCATCCCTACATATACTGTTGAAATATCGCTGATTGTTCCATCGGCATTGAAACAATCCAGTACCGCCAAATCATGACGCTTCCCGATTTCATAGTCATTTACATCATGAGCAGGTGTAACTTTCAAAACACCTGTCCCAAATTCTTTATCTACATAATTATCGGCAATAATCTCTATTTCCCTGTTTACTAAAGGAACAATTACTTTCCTGCCGATTACATTTTTATATCGTTCATCATTCGGGTTAACAGCAACAGCCGTATCACCCATAATCGTTTCGGGGCGAACAGTAGCAATAGTCAGAAACTCATCAGAACCAAAAAAAAGATATTTGATGTAATATAATTTTGAATTTTCTTCAGTAAATAAAACTTCCTCATTACTAAGTGTTGTTTTCGCTTCAGGATCCCAGTTTATCATCCGCAAATCACGATAGATAAGCCCTTTGTTGTATAAATCAATAAAGCAGTCCAACACCGCATCACTGAGCGATTCCTCCATAGTGAATCTGGTGCGCTTCCAGTCGCAAGATGCACCGAGCTTTTTGAGCTGTTCTAAAATTATGCCTCCGTATTTATCTTTCCATTCAAATGCATAATTCAAAAACTCTTCGCGGCTGATGTCAGACTTCTTAATCCCTCGCTCACGAAGCATGTGAACTACTTTAGCTTCAGTAGCAATAGATGCATGGTCAGTACCGGGAACCCAGCAAGCATTTTTTCCCTCCATTCTTGCCTTTCGAATCAAAATATCCTGAATGGTATTGTTGAGCATGTGACCCATATGCAACACTCCTGTAACATTGGGTGGCGGTATAACAATAGTGTATGGTTCGCGCTCATCAGGCACAGAGCTAAAAAAGTCATTTTTCAGCCAGTACTCATACCATTTGTCTTCTTTGTCCTGTGGATTATACTTAGTTTCCATATTGCATCATTAAAATATCATAGTACTCATCGAACCCGAAAAATATTGAAAACATTAAGATTTTCAAGGTTGAAGATGGAAATGTTTTCCAAAACATCTGAGATAATTTCTAAGACTTCGATTTTCAAAAAGAAAAATGGAAAAAACATTCTGAATTTATTGAAGTTTAAATAACTTTAGAAAGATGAATTTCATGTTTGGCACAAACATTGAACATCTATTAATAAAACTGATAACCATGAAACTTAGACTGTCCCTTTTCCTTACTATATTGAGTGTTTCTACCTTATCAATATGCGCCCAGACTAAAGGAACACTTCCTGTTTTGAATCTTACTGATTTGAATGGGAAAACCGTAAGCTCTGCTGATATCAAAAAAGATGAGAAAATAACCATAATCAGTTTTTGGGCTACATGGTGTCCACCTTGTAAAAAGGAGTTAAACAACATAAGTGAAGAATATACGGATTGGCAAAAAAAATATAATCTGAAAGTAGTTGCTATTTCTATTGATGATATTAAGTCTTCAAACAAAATCAAGCCCTACATGGACGAACATCATTGGAATTTCCAGGTACTTTTGGATATAAGCCAAGATTTAAAGAGGGCCTTAAATATTCAGAATGTTCCTTTTACGCTATTGCTCGATAAAAACGGAAAAATAGTTTACACTCGTTCAGGCTACACAGAGGGTGATGAAGCAATACTTGAAGAGGAAATTCAAAAAATCAGCAAAAACTAGTTCTTAGCTGCCGTGTATAGTTTGTATGAAGCCGGCACTTCAAACACTTCGTTTGCTGGTGTTTCTTTTTGGATAGCATCTATTTCAGAAGAACTAACAATAACGCCAATTTCATTTCTGGAAGTAACCTGTAGCGGAAACGCCTTTACCCCCAATTTTGCAAGTCCCTGAATTTCGTCAGCCGATTGAAAGAAAGGTGCAAAAGATTTCCAGTCTTCCTCAATGGCACGGGTAACCCAAGCCTCTGTTGTTTGTCTTTCAGAAGTAACAAGTAATTTCTCACATTCAAAACCGCTTATCATTTTCTTATCTCCGGTAAGCTCTGCCTTGATATTTCCTGACTCAGATTTTATGTCAGCAAGAGGAATTTGAAAAAAAATCTTTTCAGGATTATTAAGCTTTTCAAAAGAGATGAGTTGCTTTTTTGCAATATCAGGAATAAACGTGGTGAGCGTATTCACATCCTTTGTTTTCATCTCAATTTGCAAACAGAGTTTACTTCCACTGAGGTTCCAGGTGAAACTATACTTATCGGTACTACTGCCAAATTGCTTGTAGGCGATTTTGATTTTTCCATCAAATGCAAAAACACCAGCACCAATCAGCAGCAGACAAAGAGATAGGAAAGATTTTTTCATATTTCAATTTTCGTACTAAATATATAGATTATTCAGGAAGACGTCCAACTTTATAAAAGGTGTTTTTATAATATAATTCATCGAGATCATTGACCATCACTCCGCCTTGTGTAGTAGCATGAACAAATTTATTATTGCCTAAATAAACTCCAACATGAGAAACGCCACCTTTAATTGTAAAAAAAAGCAAGTCCCCTTCTTTCAAACTATCGCATTCAACAATCAAACACTTTGTAATAATATCAAGACTACTTCCTTCGATTTTTTTTCCATAAATCTTGTCGTAGAGTATCGATGCAAATCCGGAGCAGTCTATCCCGTTCCTGCTGTTGCCACCAAATTTATATGGGGCTCCAATCCAGCAAAAGGATTCAAAATACAAATCGGGTGTTTCAGCCTTAGTAAGTGGTAAATCATACTTATCGAAAAATGATTTTACATCCTCAAATCTCAAGAATGAATAGTCAATACCATTTGCTAACGAATCTTGACCGAAGGCAGCAGTTTGAAAAAATAACAGTGCTGAAAACAGAAATACATTATGCCAGTTTGCTCTTTTTTTGCCCATAACCAAAGTAGATAATAATACCTAAGAGCAACCAAAGTATAAATCTTTCCCAGTTTCGAGCACCTGATTCGCTAAGTAAATATCCACAGCTGAGTAAGGCAAGCAAAGGAATCAGAGATGTGTTTCGTGTAAATGAATAATAAATGAGATAAACACACATTACAAGAAATATGTAATGAGGCAACACCATTCGCATATTCTGAAGTTCAAAACCGTTTTGAAGCCCAAGATATTCCAGCATAACAGACATATCAAACAGGCAAATTGAAAGTATGGATAGCACAAATAATGGCGTATAAATCCATTTAGCATTAATGAAAGTTACTTTAAAAGAAGGACTATGCTTACCTTCGGCATGCATGACCATTACACCTGCTGCTACCAAGGCAAAAGCGAACAAAGTTCCAATACTGGTCAAATCCACCATTAAATCCATATTAGCAAATAGTGCGGGAACTGCAACTATAATGCCTGCTAACACAGTAGCATAGGATGGAGTGCCGAATTTAGGATGAATGGTAGCAAATTTCTTTGGCAGCAAACCATCCCTGCTCATGCTCATCCAAATTCTAGGTTGTCCGATTTGAAACACCAAAAGTACACTGGCCGTAGCAACCACAGCACTCACTGCAATGATTCCTGCCATCCAGTGCCATCCGATTTTTTCAAACACAAATGACAAAGGTTCGCTTACATTCAGGTCTTTATAATTTACCATGCCGGTAAGTACCAAAGCTATAGCAATATACAAAACTGTGCAAATCACCAGCGAAAGTATCATACTTCTGGGCAAATCACGTTGCGGATTTTCACATTCTTCAGCAGTGGTAGAAATAGCATCAAATCCTATGTAAGCAAAAAAGACTGAAGTGATACCTCCAAGCACGCCACTAAAACCATTCGGAAGAAAAGGAATCCAATTTGCTGGTTGCACATAAAATGCCCCGGCAAAAATTACCAATAACACCACCCCAATTTTCAATAACACCATGGCATTAGCAGACTTCTTGCTCTCCTTTATTCCAATGTAGGTGATAAAAGAAATGATAACTACTATCATGAATGCAGGGATGTTACAAATTAGTTTCAGACCAAAAAGCTCAGGTGCACTTGCCCATGCGGCCTTTGAGGTTTCATTCAAGCCATCGCGAGCTGCCCAAAAATCAGTAGCGAGATATGGAGGAATTTCTAATCCAACTCCTTTGCACAAACCGGTGAAATAGCCACTCCAGGAAATTGCTACAACAATATTTCCGATGGCATATTCCATAATTAAATCCCATCCAATTATCCATGCAATAATTTCTCCAAAAGCAACATAGGAATAAGTATATGCACTTCCCGATGCCGGAACCAAACTTGCAAACTCTGCATAGCAGAGGGCTGAGAAGCCACATGCTATTGCCACAAAAATAAAGAGCAAAATTATACCCGGTCCTGCTTCGAAACTGGCTTTGCCAATAGTAGAAAATATTCCGGCACCGACTACTGCTGCAATTCCAAATGCGGTTAAGTCTATCAGTCCGAGCGACCTTTTCATACCACCACCCAAGTTATGTTCTTCTAACCCCTGAACATCTGCTAAAGCCCTTTCGACATTTTTTTTCCTAAATAAATTGCTCACCCAATTTGTTTTTTTGCAAAATACAAAATCATTTCTTTTAGCTTCGCAAAAAAATAAAACTGTGCTGGCATTTATACATTGGAATGTAAATCCTAACCTACCTCTCCCGTTTGATTTTTTTACGGTGCAATGGTATGGATTGATGTGGTCGTTATCTATTATCAGTTGTTTCTATCTTGGGAAATGGATTCTCAAAAGCGAAAATCTGGATGAAGAAAAATTAATCCTTATCGTACAGTACGTTTTTATCGGAGCAATTGTTGGTGCTCGATTAGGTCAGGTATTATTTTATCAGTTCGATTTTTTTCTTGCCAATCCCGTTGAGATTTTCAAAATCTGGAAAGGTGGATTATCGAGTCATGGCGGAGTTCTCGGAGGATTAGCCGGATTATTCTTTTTTGAGAAAAAATATAAAGAGTATCCGTTTTTGTGGTTATTAGATAAAACATCTATAATACTTTTTGTGCCGGCTGCTTTAATCAGATTAGGTAATTTGTTTAACAGTGAACTATACGGTAAAGAAACAGATGTGCCTTGGGCATTCATTTTTGAGCGTGTTGATTATTTCCCAAGGCATCCTGTTGTACTCTATGAGTCTATTGCCTACTTCATTTTGTTTGGAGTAATCTTGAAGTTATACAGGATTTATGGCTCTGCAAAAAGAGGCATGTATGCTGCATTTTTCTTTTTCATGCTTTTTACGGTTCGATTTTTTCTTGAATTTTTCAAAGTAGCAGAAGGTGAGTTATATTTTAGGGTCGTCAGTAAAACACAACTTCTAAATGTTCCTTTCATAATCACTGGATTCATTACTTTTCTGTATTTTCAAAGAAAAAAAACGACTGAATGAATTATCAGAAATGGGTTGGCGCAGGATTAGGATGGGTAGTAACCGGCACTCCGATAGGCGCTATTGTAGGCTATGGAGCAGGAAAGATTTTTGATAAGGATACCACAAAATATATCAGCACAAAAAACACCTCTGAATTTGAAGTGAATCTTTTAATGCTCTCCGCATCACTGATAAAAAGTGAAAAAGGTGTGACATTTAGTGAGCTAGATTTCATTAGAGATTTCTGGAAGACGCATATCAGCCCGGACAATATTGAAGAGAAAATGAATATTCTGAATCATTTACTTCAGAAAGATTACGAAGCAAAAAAAGCCTGTGTAGATATTTTCACTAATACTGATGCAACTTCCAGAGTACAAATTATGCACTATCTGTTTGATTTGGCAGAAGCAGATAAACCAATTGCCGAAAAGGAGCGCAATTGTATTTTCAAGTTAGGCTGCTGGATGAATGTAAATGATTTGGATTTTCTGGCAATTGAGGCTGCTCGCAATCCAAAATCAATAAACGATTTTCAGATATTAGGGGTACGCGAGACAGACAGCATTGAAATTATCAGAGCCTCATACAGAAAACTGATTCTAAGCTATCACCCAGATAAACATCCTCACGCAACTGATGAATACCGAAAGAAGCTGGAACAAAAGGTAGTTGAACTGAAAGAAGCCTATGAAAGGATAAAAAGACAAAGAAAGGCATAGCAGGCAACCGAATCGTTTCAACATCAGTCTTTGTAATTATTCAACAAATTTTCTCATCTTTCGGTTTAGTTCAGTTTCCTGAGTATTTAAATATGAATTATATGATTACAGATTCAGCTATCAGCAAATCACAACAACTTATTGATTTGGAAGACCGCTATGGAGCACACAATTACCATCCGCTACCGGTAGTTTTGGAAAAAGGTCGCGGAGTGCATGTATGGGATGTAGAAGGAAAGGTCTACTATGATTTCTTATCTGCATACTCAGCGGTAAATCAAGGGCATTGCCACCCGCTCATCATAGATGCGCTAAAGAAACAAGCTGAAAAACTAACACTTACCTCAAGAGCCTTTTACAATTCCGCTTTGGGAGAGTTTGAAAAATATGTGTGCGAGTATTTTGGCTACGACAAGGTTTTGGTGATGAACACGGGAGTAGAAGCAGTAGAGACCGCCATGAAGTTAGCCAGAAGATGGGCTTACAAGGTAAAAGGAGTCGCTGAAAACAAAGCTGTACTAATTTTTGCAGAAGGCAATTTTCATGGCAGAACAATAGCCGCTATTTCGGCCTCTAATGACCCAAGTTCATTTGCTGGTTTTGGACCACACTTAGATGGCATTGTTCGTATTCCATACAATGACCCTGTAGCTTTAGCTCAGGCACTAAAAGATACTAATGTTGCCGGATTTATTGTAGAACCGATTCAAGGCGAGGCTGGCGTAAACGTTCCCGATGAAGGATATATAGCAAAATGTGCTGCGCTGTGTAAAGATGCAAATGTGCTTTTTATTGCAGATGAGGTGCAAACAGGATTAGCAAGAACAGGAAAAATGCTTTGCTGCGATTACGATGAAGTGAGACCAGATATTGTGATTCTGGGAAAAGCCCTTTCGGGTGGAGTGTTGCCTGTTTCAGCAGTATTAGCTGATGATGAGATTATGCTCACCATTAAACCGGGAGAACATGGCTCAACCTATGGAGGAAATCCACTTGCTTGCAAGGTGGCCATTTCTGCACTTCAGGTGATTAAGGACGAAAATTTAGCCCATAACGCCTTTTTTCTGGGTAAATATTTCCGACAGGAGCTAGAAAAGATAAAATCACAACTAATCAAGCAAATCAGAGGAAAAGGACTTTTGAATGCAATTGTTCTCAACACAGATGATGAAGATTTTGGATGGAATATATGTCTCCGCCTATCTGAAAAAGGATTATTGGCAAAACCCACACACCATTATATTATCAGACTTGCTCCACCATTGGTCATTACTAAAGTACAAATTGACGAATGTCTGGTTATCATCAAAGAGGTGCTGGAAGAGTTTGCTGCATAAGCAACATGATTTAATAAAAAAAGAAGGCTTGCAAAATTGCAAGCCTTCTTTTTTGGGGATTAATGAATTTAATTATTTCAAGGTAACTGCTCCCTTTCCTAATAGGTAACCTGCCTGATAAACTTCAACAGTATATGTACCTGCCGCAGCTATATCATGTGACCACTCCAATGCAAGATTCTTGTTTTCCTTGTTCCAGTCTGTGTCAATCTTCTTAGAATATTGTACTTCAGTACCTGATTCAGCAAGAGTCAAGACACCTGATCCTTGTTGAGGTACAGTAATTGTTTCTCCTTTTGGATTCAATATTCTTACATAAAGGCTAAGCTGACCAGATTCTAATATTTTATTTTCACCGGTAGCAAAAGTAATTTTCAAATAGTCTACTCGTTTTGTATTTGCTTTCACCACTTCCTTACCACTGTTACGCTTTTTAATACCTTCAACTTTCAGGTTCTGAATATGCAACAAAGAACCTAGCTCTACTTTTTTAGATAGATTCTTTTTGTCTTCAGACAAGGCAGCAGTCGTTTGTTTTTCGGCAGTCAGGTTTTTATCTAATTCCTGATTTTTAGAAGTTAACTCACTAACTTGTTGTTGTAATTTTGCGTTATCTGCCTGAAGTTCAGCTATATAACCTTTGAATTTTTTGATTTCTTCTGCATTCAACTTTCCTTGCTTTTGAGCCTGAGCTAGTTGAGATTGATATCTTTCAATTTTAGCTTGTCTTTCCGTCAAAATAGAGTCCAATTGTGCATTCTTTCCCTTGTAAAGATCTATTTCAGATTTTGCAGCCTCAAAATCGGTATTTAGGTTTTTATAATCCGCATCAAGCTTAGTAACCTCATCTATTTTAATCTGCTTTTCCTTGTTTTCTTTGAATAGAAGATAACCTGCTACTCCGTTTATAAGAAGCAAGATTACTATCATTGCCACATAAATTTTTTTGCTATCACTGTTATTGCTTTCCATGATTTTTTGTTGTTAGTTTTTGTAAATCTATACTTATTCTGTCGAAATATGAAGCTTAAAAGAAAAAAGGTCATTGAGATGTCTCAACAACCTTTTAAAGGTTTAATAATATCGAATAAACTTATAAAGTAAGTGTAGACAGAACTGCATTCATATTTCTAACTGCTTCTGCACTTTTATTAAAGGTATCTTGCTCTTCTGCATTAAGTTTGTAATCAATGATTTTCTCCCATCCGTTTTTACCAATTACAACCGGCACTCCAAGACAGATATCTTTTTGTCCATATTCTCCCTCAAGTGATACACAACAAGTAAATACTTTTTTCTCATCACGTACTATACTTTCGACAAGGATTGCTCCTGCAGCTCCCGGAGCATACCATGCAGAAGTACCAATCAATTTAGTAAGTGTAGCTCCACCCACCATAGTATCTGCAGCAACTTGTTTTAGCTGTTCCTCTGAAAGGAAATTACTTACAGGTAAACCGTTAAGAGTAGCAAGTCTGGTTAATGGAATCATTGTTGTGTCTCCGTGACCACCAATTACTACGCCATGTAAATCATTAGCAGAGCAACCTATTGCATGGCTCAAATAGAATTTAAAACGTGCGCTATCCAAGATACCACCCATTCCAATGATTCTGTTTTTCGGCAATCTACTTGATTTCAATGCAAGGTATGTCATCGTATCCATAGGATTACTAATCACAACAAAAATGGCATTAGGAGAATGCTTTAAAATATTTTCAGTAACACCTTTAACGATAGAGGCATTAGTTCCGATAAGTTCTTCGCGAGTCATACCCGGTTTTCTAGGGATGCCCGATGTAATTACTACAACATCAGATCCTGCAGTTTTTGCATAATCATTTGTAGAACCTATAATCTTAGTATCAAAACCACACATAGTGGTAGTTTGCATCATATCCATAGACTTGCCTTCAGCAATGCCTTCTTTGATATCAAGCAATACCAGCTCTTCTGCCAATTCTCTTCTGGCAATATTGTCTGCACATGTTGCTCCAACTGCCCCCGCTCCTACTACAGTAATTTTCATGTCTATTTTATTAATTTATTGTTTAAAAAATATGTTGATTGAAAGGACGGGCAAACGTAACTTAAAAGTGCAATTTTCACAAACCATCTAACTATTTTTTTGTTAGATTTATACGCTTAAAAACCAAACTATGACAAAAATCATCTCCTTCGCTTTTGCTTTTATTATTTCATGCAATCTAACGGCACAACCTAAAAATTGGTGTGGTGCGGAAATAGACTCTGCTTACAGAGCCTATTATATGAGCCTTCCTAACTCCTACTTTCAGCAAACAAAATCGAGCAGGGCAGCTACCTTGTATGTTCCGGTTTTTTATCATTTGATTGGCACAGTAACCAACGGAAAGAAAACAGGAACAATGAGACTGAGCGAGGTGCTTCAATCACATTGTGAATTAAACCAAGCCTATTTGACTTCGGATATACAGTTTTATATAGTTGGAATAGATTCCATATTCAATGCTTCCTACTACAATTTTGCCAGCAACACAGTTGGGAATACAATAATGACCACCTATAATGTAACCAATACCTGCAACATTTATATCAATGAAAATCCAAATGGGGTGTGTGGCTATGCATTTTTCCCAAACTCCGGTCCTAAAGGTGGGGGCATCTTTATAAACAAGAGCTGCTATGGAACCAATAGCACAACCCTGATTCACGAAATGGGGCATTATTGCGGTTTAGCTCATACTTTCGAAACCTTAGGAGGTGTTGAATTTGTTGACGGAACAAACTGCTCTACTGCCGGAGATAGATTCTGCGATACTCCTGCTGATTTCCTCGATTACAGATGGACATGCCCGTTCACAGGAAACGACACCGATCCCAATGGAGATTTATATAAAACTGTAATTGACGGAACGTTATACATGTCATACTCGAATGATAATTGTCAGCAAAGATTCAGTGATGCTCAGAGAGCTTATATGTACACTACACTTCAAACTAAAAGAGCTACATTAATAAACAATGGATTTCAGGGATTTGTGTCGCTTACTCCGCCAACTCATATTCAGCCTGTATCAAATGATACAACAGTATCTGCAAATAGTGCCTTTTTTAAATGGAATTCAGTTGCTGGCGCGCAATTCTATTATCTCCAGCTTCCAAGCAATGTGCCAACACTTTTATATGCAGATACTCTTGTTAAAGATACTTTTGTAACGATCAGAGGACTCTTTGCAAACAGAGCATATCAGTACCATGTTATGGCACTGAGTTATAATAATGATTGCAATGTATTTTCAACTAAAGAACCTTTTAAAACTGCTGATAATATTATTTCAATAAACGCCACAAACAGACCATGTTTTAATGGTAATGACGGGGCGGCTAAATTGACTGTCCCAACTAACATCGTCAATCCTTATCTTATCCAATGGAGCAATGGAAGCAATGATGATAGTATTTATAATCTTAGCCCGGGTGAATATACAGTTACAGTTACTGATGGCAACAATGAAAACGTTACAGGAGGTGTAGTAGTTGCAGGATATCCTGACTTTCAAACTTATTTCAATGTTGCAAATAACAAAATCAATGCTCAAACATTTGGTGGTGTACCCCCATTTACTTACCAATGGTCTGATGGCAGTATAGATCCATCGACTCTAAGTGCTACTGCCGGAACAAACTATTCTGTGACAATTACTGATAGTAAAGGATGTACTAAGATATTCAACTATCAATACAATAGCCTTTCGGAATTATATCAGTCAAAATCGATTGCAAATATTTATCCAAATCCTGCAAATGGATTTGTATCTGTAGAAGTAGAAGCTGATAAATTTGAGAGCGGAAAAATTCAGTTAATGGATATGACAGGTAAAATAATTCTTACCAAACAAATTGAATTGCAACAAGGCAAAAACAACCATTCATTGGAATTACAAAATGTGTCACAAGGAGTTTATTCTATTACAATAACAGCCAGCAATCGAAAATGGACCGGAAAATTAGTTATCGCTCAATAAGTTCCAAAACAAGAACCTTTTCTGATTTGTCAGAAACTCTAAACCGCTCGTCAGAGCGGTTTTTTAATACCCATGCGATTCTTTTATCACTCTGAAGAATCCAGATTTTTTCTTTATCGCTAATGGAAATTTTCTTGTCTTTGAAGTACTTGCTAATTTTCTTCTTCTTCAATTTCATCCCAAAAGGATAAAAATAATCTCCTTTACTCCAGTGGCGCAGCGTCAGAACAGCATCTAACTCCTTTTCATCAAGATAGCAAAAGCTTTTAGCGGGATTGATATGAAGATTTTCTCGCATCACTATGCTCCATTTCAATTCCTGATTATCAAATTGCAAACTGCCCTCTCCTGCCGTAATGTCAATGGAATATGTAGCTGCGCTCTTCGAGCCGTTCTTTGTCAAAATCAAAAATTTACGGTCTTTTAAGAGACGATAATTTTCAGCAAGAAACTGTTTCCCGGATGTTGGATTGGCAAGACTTTCAACTATATCATCAACCTGGCTTTTGTTGAATCCAAACTCACATAGAAATTTAAAAAGTAAAGAAGATGCAATAGGAGATTTCCTGAGTAGTAATATTGGAATTCTGTATTCATACTCGCTTACTTTCAAAAATAGTTTTGCCTTTTGCCTTTCGATAGTCTGATTGTAAACTATTTCCAATTGTTCATATATCTTTTGCTGCGCCTGAATCGTATCGCTGAAAGATGGATTTATTGATTCTATCAATGGAATAAGTTCTATTCTGATTTTATTTCTGGAATATTTGGTGTTTTGATTGCTGGAATCTTCACTGAAGTCAATGCTTTTTTCTTTACTGATTTGCAACAAATCCTTTTTTGAAATGGCTAAAAGAGGTCTGACAATTTTATCTCTTACTCGAAGCATTCCTCTGAGTCCTCTTATTCCTGCACCTCTGATAAAGTTAAAGAGAATCGTCTCAATTTGGTCATCAGCATGATGAGCGGTAACAATATAATCCAACTTATTTTCAACTCTGATTTGTTCCAACCAGTTGTAACGCAATTCCCTTGCGGCTTCCTGAATGCCAATCTTCCTCTCTGTTGCAAATTTTCCTGTTTCAAAGTTGATGGTGTGAAATTTTACTCCACGCCTTTGGGCTTCTTCTAAGACAAATTTCTGATCTCCGTCAGCCTCATCTCCTCTCAGTTGAAAATTGCAATGAGCTATTTCAAAACAAAAATTATTAGAGACGAAAAAATCAACAAGCACCATAGAATCCAATCCTCCGCTAACTGCAAGTAGAAATCTCTTTTTAGAAAAATTGATACGCTGCTGTTCGAAAAAATGAAGAAATATGGAATTACTGGTCATGATTAAAGATAACAGGAATGTTTTACCAAAAAGAGAGCCCTGACGTTTAATCGCGGTATACCTCCATTAAAATGGAAACAAAAAAAGTTATTACATGCTACGTTTCACCTGATCCAAGGCTGCAAAGAACTTTTCAAAATCTTCCTGAAAAATCATAACAGTAGAACGTATAAACTCTCCTTCATTTTTACGACTCTCGGTGATTTTCAAAACACGATCTCCGTTTTGTTTTTCTTTCAAATCAATGAAATATGTTCTCTTTCCGGCTGCTACTTTTTCGCTAACAATCTCCTTGTCCTGACTTTGCATGTTGGTAATTTTTCAACAAAATAAAGTTTATCGATTAGTCTGCCAAATTTGCCCCGAATATTCTTCAAAACAAATCCCCCTGCTTAGCAATTGTCGGCTTCTCTTTTTCCTCTGTACTTGGCCCTTGTAATGGTTTTTCCTTAACCATTTGAGTAATTTTACCGCTCACCGGAAACTGGCTCAGTCTGTTGCCTAGGGCTTTCCAGCCTTTCACATCTATCAGCTGAGCTATGCTCACTTCAGATTCTATCTTCTCTTTTTCCTTTCCTTTGAGATAATTAAACTTCACAAAAGTTTCATGAGCATCAGAGAAAACTAACATGTTCGAATCTTTGTGATCAGTAACTATTGAAGATTTCAACTTCTCAGTTTTCAGCTCCACAGTAAAACGTTTCACATAGTGGGCTTTATTGCCTCCATCATAGTACAAACATGAATACACCGTTTCAGGATTATACTTTCCGATATACAGCAGTTCGTTGGTATCGTATTTATTGGTTTGCTCAAAATTGGTCAACTCTACATTGCCATCTTTATAAGCCACCAAAAGCTGATCGCCAGTATTAAACTCACCTAAATGTTTTTCTTTCTGCTCAGAAGTGATGCGACCAAATTTCGCATCAAACCACAGATTTAATCCGCCAATCGAAGAATCGCCTTTGGAAACCAATTCTACTTTGCGCACCGGAAATTTAGTTGCAATATTTCCAATGGCCTGACGCCCTTTTATATCAAGCGTAGCAAAGTCAAATTCAAACTCTTTAATTCGCGCAGAAGAGTTCGGATGCAGTTGCACTTTCACTATTTCCGTTTCCGCATTTTGGTTCTCGGTGAAGTAAAGCACCTTTGAACCTGTAGTTCCCTGAGTAGTGTCATACTCCTTATCTCTGGTAATTGAAGTCACATTAAAACGCTTGGCAAAAGTACGTTTCGAAGCGCCATCATAGTAAACCACATTGTAGGTAGTTCGCTCATCGCTCTTTTTCCAAACTGCGATATGCATGATGTCTTTTCCGACAAACTTCTTGTCTCCTACTTTTGTCACTACCAATTTTCCGCTGCGCGTAAAAACGATGATGTCATCCAAATTGGAACATTCAAACACAAACTCATCCTTCTTCAAACTGCTTCCAATAAAGCCTTCTGCTTTGTTTACGTAAAGTCGCGTATTGTTTGCTACTACTTGTTTTACCTCTATAGTTTCAAAGCCTTTAATCTCAGTTTTTCGTTCTCTGCCTTTGCTGTATTTTTTGTACAAATCTTCGAAAAATGCAATGGCATAATCAGTCAGATGCTCCAGATGATGCGCTACATTTTTCAACTCTTCCTCAATTGCCTTTATCTGCTCATTGGCTTTGAATGAATCAAACTTTGAGATACGCTTGATTTTAATTTCAGTAAGTTTTGTAATATCCTCTTCCGTAATTTCTCTTCTGAATAACTTTTTATAAGGCTTCAACCCTTTGTCAATCCTAGCGATTACATCTTCCCATGTTTCTGCTTCTTCAATTTCGCGATAGATTTTCTTCTCGATAAATATTTTCTCCAGCGAAGCAAAATGCCATTTCTCATTCAGCTCACTTTGTCTCAAATGTAATTCCTGCTCCAGCAAAGATTTGGTGCGCTCTGTCGAAATCCTCAATATTTCTTCTACCGTTAGAAACTGTGGTTTATCATTCACAATCACACAGGCATTGGGCGATATAGACACCTGACAATCTGTGAAAGCGTACAAAGCGTCTACTGCCACATCAGGGTCGGTGCCGGGAATCAATTCTATCTGTATATCTACATCCTTTGCAGTGTTATCTACTACTTTTTTAATCTTGATTTTTCCCTTGTCATTAGCTTTCAGTATAGAATCAATCAACGATGAAGTGGTGGTGCTGTATGGTATTTCGCGAATGGAAAGATTTTTTTTATCTATCACTTCTATCTTAGCTCTTACCTTTACTCTGCCTCCTCTTGCTCCACTGTTGTATTCGCTCACATCTATCTGACCGCCTGTGGCAAAATCAGGATAAATCTTTGTCTTCTTACCTTTCAGAATATCTATCGAACCTTTAATCAATTCATTGAAGTTGTGCGGCAGAACTTTTGTAGAAAGCCCAACTGCAATACCGTCCGTTCCCTGAAATAACAACAAAGGAAACTTCATCGGCAAAGCCACAGGCTCTTTCTTTCTGCCATCATAACTTAGTTGCCAGTTGGTTGTTTCCGGATTGAAAGCCACATCCTTTGCAAACTTGGAAAGTCTTACCTCAATATATCGAGCTGCTGCTGCACTATCGCCTGTGCGCACATCGCCCCAATTTCCCTGAGTATCAAACAGCAATTCCTTCTGCCCTACATTAACCAAAGCATCGCCAATACTGGCATCGCCATGCGGATGGTATTGCATGGTTTGCCCGATTACGTTGGCTACTTTATTGAAACGCCCGTCATCCATTTGGTACAAGGCGTGCAAAATTCTTCTTTGCACAGGTTTGAGTCCATCATCAATCAATGGAACTGCTCTCTCCAAAATTACATAAGAGGCATATTCCAGAAACCAGTTTTTAAACATGCCATCTATATGCAACACTTCCTCTCCTCCGTTTGTGATCTGCTCTTCCATTTCTTCTTTACTCGTTTTATGCTAATTCCAATTCAATATCGTTTTCCACTTCATCTTTCTCCAGCCTTAGGTTTTCAATAATGAAATCCTGACGCTCCTGCGTATTTTTCCCCATGTAGTAATCCAAAATGCCTTTCAGCATTTTATCATCATTCACAATCACAGGAGACACATGCATATCCTCACCGATAAAGCCGCTGAACTCATCAGGAGAAATCTCACCCAATCCTTTGAAACGTGTGATTTCGCATTTGTTGTTCAACTCAGCAACCGCCTTTTTCTTTTCTTCCTCTGAATAGCAATAAAGCGTTTTCTGTTTGTTGCGGACACGGAACAATGGCGTTTCCAAAATCTTCACATGACCATTGCGCACCACATCAGGGAAAAACTGTAAAAAGAAAGTAAGAATCAAAAGGCGAATGTGCATACCATCCACATCGGCATCGGTAGCAATTACAATGTTGTTGTAGCGCAAATCATCAATCGAATCTTCGATGTTTAAAGCATGTTGCAACAAGTTGAATTCCTCATTTTCATAAACCACTTTTTTAGTAAGCCCATGACAGTTGAGTGGTTTTCCGCGAAGACTGAAAACCGCCTGAGCATCTGGATTTCTGGATTTGGTGATAGAACCGCTTGCTGAATCTCCCTCCGTGATAAACAGCGTGGAATTCAAACGATCATTGTGTTTCAAATCGGTGAGATGCACTTTGCAATCGCGCAGTTTTTTATTGTGAATGTTTGCCTTTTTGGCACGTTCATTGGCCAGCTTTTTGATGCCTGCAATTTCCTTTCGCTCGCGCTCCGATTGCAAAATCCTTTTCAATAGCGCATCAGCCGTTTCGGGATTTTTGTGAAGATAATTGTCCAGATTTTCTTTTAGAAACTCCAGAATAAAAGCTTTCATGGTTTTGTCTTCACCCAGCAGTTTTTCGGTACCGAGTTTCGTTTTGGTTTGCGATTCGAAAACGGGCTCCTGAATCCTGATGGAAATGGCTGCCACTATAGCTTCTCGAATATCTACCGTATCAAAATCTTTCTTGTAAAAATCGCGCACTACTTTTACAATGGCTTCACGAAAAGCCTGAAGGTGCGTTCCGCCCTGCACGGTGTACTGACCGTTTACGAAAGAATAATACTCTTCGCCATATTGATTGGTGTGGCTTAATGCAATTTCAATATCGCTGCCAATCAAGTGAATGATAGGATAGCGCAGATTTTCCACATCCTTTTTGCGGGAAAGCAAATCATGCAAACCTCTTTGAGAAATGTATTTATTGCCATTGAAATAAAAGGCCAGTCCTGTGTTCAGATAGGTGTAGTTCATCACCATGTGCTCCACATACTCTTTCAGGAAGTGATAGTTTTTGAAAATAAAGTTGTCGGGTAAAAACTCCACATAAGTTCCGTTCTTCTCGTCTGTCTTAGTTACTTTGTGGTCCTTAACCAAATTTCCCTGCTCAAACTCCGCACATTTCATTTCGCCTTCGCGCACCGCATATACTTTGAAGTAGGACGACAAAGCATTCACCGCTTTAGTTCCCACACCGTTCAACCCAACCGACTTTTTAAATGCCTTGGAATCGTACTTGCCGCCTGTGTTGATTTGTGAAACGCAATCAATCACTTTGCCCAGAGGAATGCCGCGACCATAATCTCTCACCGTGACTCTGTCTTTAGTAACGCTTATTTCCACCTTGCTGCCATAGCCCATCACATACTCATCAATGGTATTGTCGATCACCTCTTTCAGCAAAATGTAAATCCCATCATCCATTGAGGAACCATCACCGGTTTTGCCGATGTACATTCCCGGACGGATACGCATGTGCTCTTTCCAGTCTAGGGTTCTGATGTTATCCTCACTGTATTCTACTTCGATTTTTTCTTTTGCCATCTTAAAAAACTTCTTTACTGAAATCTTCTA
>CANHIG010000018.1 GCA_947461105.1 Bacteroidota bacterium
AACAGTATTTGGCAACTGCAGAAAAATATACTCCACTTTTGAAGCCGGACTTTGTAATAGTAAATTTTTATACCGGTAATGATGTTCAATACTTCCGAAGAAAGCTTTTCCCGGGCATTCCAATTTTCTACAGCACTAATGCCGGAAATATTTTGTCTTGCCCAGAAGGAGTAACATTCCATACTGCAAAGGAAAGTTATGATTTCGCAATAAGCAGAATTACTATCCCCTATTCAACTCTTTTTAACAGGCTGTGTTCGCTTACTTCTTTAGGAACATTAATCTGGAAATTTGCGAATAAAATTGGCTTAACTAATGAAAAGCATCCAGAGTATGATGCAATATATGCTGAGCAGGAAAAGCTGAAGCAAATCAAACCAACATGTAATGATATCATTAAAGAAATCGACTCACTTTCTAAAAAAAACGGAGCCTCCTTCTTTCTTATCTCAATACCCAATGTAGAAAGCGGAAAACTTATCAGAGCAAAGGATATACAATATTTATTTGAGAATATTAAATATCTTGAAGCACCTGTATCTGAAACAGATTATATAAAATCAAATTTCCACTACAATAATGAAGGACATCTTAAACACGGAAAATTTATTGAAGCACTTATAAATAAAACCAAAGTCATCAAGCGCTCTTTTTGATGAATTCAAAGTTTACAAATTCCTCATTATTATGCCCCCACTTTCTTTCAAAAGCCAACTCGTATTTTTCACCTAATAGTGCTTTCATTTTCTCTGTGTCATAATACTCAGTCCAGGGGCAACTACCGTCCGTATATATGCCAAATTTATCAAATGAAGGTTTGCCCGACTTCTCCCATCGTTCCTTCGGATACATTAAAAACACACAGTATGAGCCGATTTCAAGAAAACTATCTATCTGCTGAAACTGCTTTTGAGCAACTTCAAAAGGCACATGATGTAACACGCCATGAGCATAAAATGCATTATAGTGTTTTGAAAAAGCATGCGAAAGAGGGTCGGTCATAAACTCGAAATAAATGTTTGTTTTATGGAACAATGCAGCAACTTTCTGTAAAAAAAGAATTTGAAGCTGATTGAGCTCAGCGTATGTGTATGAGCTGGCAGTCCGGGAATATTTTATCCCGTCATAGCCCAAGCCTGAGCCAATTTCCAAAACATTTCTGCCTGCAAATATTTCAGTATATCGTCCATATTCCCATTTGCGCTCCTTTTCCCAGAACTTAGAGAAATAGTTATAGAGCCTCACAAATAACCAATCGGGCAATTTCAGCAATAAGCCGATGTTAGCTCGCCATCTTCCGGCCGGTAATTTCAGCCATCTCTCGCGATTGGCATCTATATGAGGATTAGTTTGCACAAAAGCAAATCTATACTATTTCGTAATTATTAATATTTTGATTGCGAAATGACAAAAGAGAATCCATATTTATCAATAGTTGTAACCGGACGTAACGATGATTATGGCGGAGATTTCAACGAGCGATTACAATCGTCTGTGAAATGGTGGAGCTATTATGCTCTTTCTTTGAAATCCTCTATGGAATACGTTTTTGTGAACTATAATCCAATTGCAGATAAGAAAGATCTTAGTGAAATAATTAATTGGCATAGAAATGATTTTTTCTCTGTAAAATTATAACGGTTTCTGAATCTGTTCATCAAACGCTCAGTAATCCTTCAATTAGAAAACCTAATTCACTCTTTGAGTTCATTGCGAAAAACATTGGAATTCAAAGAGCTAAAGGAGAATACATTCTCTCTACAAACGCTGATATTATCTGTGATCCATCAATAATGTCTTTTATAGCAGCAAAGAAACTTAACGTAGGGAGTTATTATCGCGCAGATAGGGCTGATTTCAAAAAATGTGACTTAAACCTACTTGCTGAAATTCAACAAAACATTTTTTCAGTTCACACCTTTGGTAAATGTTCCGAATTCAAAATAACAGGCAGTTTTAAATTTTCAGTTCTCGCAACGAAAGTAAAATCGTATTTTTTCAGGAAATTTCACCTGCTGAAGCACAGGTTTGACTGGATTGCACAAAATATTTTTGGGATGACAGTAGTTTATGATAATGCAGAGTTTTATGTGCATTGCGGTGCTGCGGGAGATTTCATGCTCATGCATAGTTCGTTATGGCATAAAAGCAGGGCTTACCCCGAAAATTTCTACATGACTACGCACAATGATTCCATATTTACTGTAATTTGCTTTGCTATGGGCATCAGGCAGGAAGTTTTCTTTTATCCGGTTTATCATCAGGATCATGAGCGGAGAAATTCAGCAGAAAATCAAGATGTAGTAACGGATGCTTACAAAACATATAAGGCGTTTCAAACCGATGCCAAAGAGATGATTTACAAGAAAAAACCTATTATTACCAATGATGAATCATGGGGATTGATAAATTATAATTTTGAAGAAATAATAATGGAGTAATGGGGAAATATCTTTCGATTATAGCTACTTCCAGAAACGATAATCACGGTGGTGATATGACCAAAAGAATGAGGATTTTCATTAATGGTTTGATACACCAATGCAACAAGTACAATATTGATGCAGAGCTGATTATGGTGGAATGGAATCCGCCCAAAGACCGACAGTTATTAAAAGATGAACTGCCGAAACCTAAGGATGGCGACAGATTATCATTGCGGTATATAGTAGTTCCGGAAACTATACATAAAACCTATCATAATTCCCGTTCTATCCCTTTGTTTCAAATGACGGCAAAGAATGTAGGAATAAGGAGAGCTGAAGGTGAATTTGTATTATGTACCAATATTGATTTGCTTTTTTCTGATAAATTGTTTGAGTGGTTGGCTAATACTAAATTGGAACATAGTAAGTACTACAGAACACCCAGAGCTGATGTGCCGAGTAATATAGATGAAGGAATGAGCGTTGAAAATCAACTTTTTTGGTGCGAAAAAAATATCATGACCGTATGGGGGTATAATGGGGCACATCTTAATTTAGTAGGATTTCCCAATTGGATTTTTCGAAGTCGCTGGCTCACTCGTTTTTTGAATTTAGTTGCGGGACCCATAAAAAAATGGATTAATCCACTTGACTATGAAATGTCAAAAATTGACTATAATGCTTGTGGCGACTTTACACTCATGTCTAAAGAAGATTGGTTCAAAATAGAAGGATATATTGAATTGGATTTATATTCTATTCATATTGATTCGATGGCTCTGAATGCATGCATTGCAGCAGGAATTCAACAAGAAATACTTCCATACCATGCTTGTACTTACCATATTGACCATGCGGACGGATGGGCTTCAATGACACCTATTCAAGTATTGAATTTTTTGGCAAAAAGGCCCGGAATAGATTGGTCTGTAATGAGAAAAGCAGGTGAATACATCATTATAAACAAAACGAACTATAATTTTAATCCTGTAAGATGGGGTTTTGCTGATGAGACTTTTGAGGAATATAGGTTTAATTAATCCGGTCTTTGGACTATAACCTCAAGTGATTATATTTATGGAAAATCATAAACATTGAGGATTGGTATTTTAGGAGTTGGAAAGCTAGGCTTATGTTTTGCGCTTAATATTGAGCAGAAAGGATTTCAGGTTATTGGAATTGATACTAACGAGTCATACGTAAATCAGTTAAACAACAAAAGCTTTTATTCATTCGAGCCTAAAGTAAATGAACTGCTAAGGGCGTCAAAAAACTTTTCTATCTCTTCTAACATAGAGCTGGCTCTAGAAAATGATATAAATATTTTATTTGTAATGGTGGCTACACCCTCTGAAACTGATGGTAGCTATAATCATGCACAAATTGAAAGAGTAGCCGAACAACTTATTAAGTTTGGTAAGAGAGAGCAAACAACACATTTGGTAATTGGATGTACCACCATGCCCGGCTATTGTGATTCATTGGCTAGAAAACTCGAAAGTTGCAACTATACCGTAAATTACAACCCTGAATTTATAGCTCAGGGAAATATTATTGAAAATCAAAAGAACCCTGATCAGGTGTTGATTGGTGAAGCTAATGCTGAAGCTGGAAATGCAATTGTAGAAGTATATGAGAAAATGTGCGAAAACAAGCCTGTCTATTGCCGTATGAGCAGGCTCAGCGCTGAAATTGCAAAAATTGCAACAAATTGTTTTTTGACCACAAAGATTTCTTTCGCTAACTCAATTGGTGATTTAGCAATAAAAGTAGGCGCTGAGCCAGAAAAAATATTGGCAGCAATAGGAGCTGATTCAAGAATAGGAAATAAATACCTTCAATATGGATTTGGATTTGGCGGACCGTGCTTCCCCAGAGATAACATAGCCTTAGGGCACTTTGCAGAACAAAATGGCTATGAACTTTTGATTAGCAAAGCAACTGATAGCGTAAATAAAAAGCATCTTGAATTTCAATTTGAAGATTACATGAACAATTTCAGCAAAGAGAATAGTATTGTGTTTGATGGAATTACGTATAAAAAAGGATCTACCTTACTAGATGAATCACAGCAGCTTCAACTGGCCACTTTGCTTGCAAATGCAGGAAGGAAAGTAATCATCAAAGACGTTTCAAAAGTAGTAGATGAAGTAAGAACAATTTATGGAAATCTGTTTGAGTATGAAATAGTATGAGAGCAACTATACAAAATTTTGCATTCAGTGATTTAATAACTGCTATAGCAAAAAAAAAGGCTAAAGAGGAGATTGAAAGATATTTGTACAACAAAGAATACCCGGCTTTCAGTATTCATATTCTTGGCGATGATTTGCATTTAATTTCAAAATCTCTCAAAAGTATTGATGCTCAAAAATATCCATTTGTACATGTTAGTATAATCAGCAAAACGAAGTATGCAATAGACTTCAGCTATAAGAATATAACTTCAATTTCTTTTGAAGATGATTTCCTTGAAAGCGAAATAACATCCTACCTTTCAAATGCATCGAAAAAATCGAGCGATTTCTATTTCAGCATTATTCCCGAAGGCACGGAATATCTCCCTCAGGCATTTTCTCAGGTGAGAAATATAATTAAGCGATTTGTAGAAGTACACTGGCTGATTGGCACGCCTGTTTATAAAAGTGATTTGGATGTGCAACTTCCTATTGATATTGCAAAAAGAAGATTAAATAAGGAAATGTATCTTCAACAAATAAGTCGAAACAGATTCTCAAATATTGACCCTGCATCAAGTTTCTTTACAAAATCATTGCTTGATTCATTACCTCCAACTCTCTCTGAAAGAGAAAAGCTACCTTCGTTTGATAACTTGTGGCGCAATTTATTTGAGTATGCAGACCCCTATTTTAGTACATTCTATAGCTCCTACACTAAAAGAAGAAATTTGAATATAAGTCCGAAAAGCATTTCTGAGTGGCTTTTCAAAAACAATATTCCTTATTTCAGATATTTTTTCAGACAGAAAATGAATTTAAATCCGGTAATTAGATTTGAACACAGATCAAATTCATACTACTTTAGTGAGTACTAAACCCAAAATATCTGTTATAACTGTATGCAAAAATGCGGCTCCATTTATAAGAGCTTGCATTGAGTCTGTAATTAATCAATCCTATGCAAATATTGAATTCATTATAGTTGATGGCATGAGTACAGACGGGACTATTGAAATCATACAAGAATACAAGTCCAGTATTTCGATATTCATCTCCGAACCTGACAATAGCCCCAATGAAGCGCTAAATAAAGGTTTCAAACTGGCCACAGGCGATATTCTCTGCTGGCTTAACGCAGACGATCAATTTTGGCCGGATGCGTTGAATATAGTATCGGAAGTATTTACCGATATTCCTTCCATAAACTGGATTACCGGCTACCCAACATGGTTCACTGAAGATGGTGGATTGGTGAATGAGCTATTCATTCAAACAAAAATACCCTTGCCTTCTCTAGTGTATGATGGACTTTATAAAAAGTTTTACAGATGGAGTAAAAAGAAAATTCTGAGTGGTGATTTTTTATCTATCCAACAGGAATCTGTTTTTTGGAGAAGATCGCTATGGGAATCTGCAAATGAGCACATTGCGTCAAGAGGCATAGCTTTTGACTTTGAACTTTGGCTTCGCTTTCTCCAATATGAACAATTATATTCTATACCGATTCCACTTTCAGGATTTAGAGTCCGAGATAATCAATTGTCATCTAATCAAAAAATATACGTAGCTGAATGTGAGAATTTAATTCAGGAGTATAAACTCAAAATGAATTCTACGCAAAGATTAATTTTAGAATTGAATAGCATATTGCTGAAAAGTCTGAAGCCATTTTATTACTACAATTTCCCGTTGGTTAGCAAACTATACATATATATTGCAGAGCTTCCGCCAGTTATAAGATATAACCAACAATTACATAAATTTGAGCTTGAAGATTAACCCATCTATGTCGAAGAAGCCAAGAGATAACAGAAATACTGAAAAGAAAAAAGTGGAACAACCCAAAGCCACTTTTATAAAGAAGTATGCGCATAGTCTGTTTATTTTTATGCTGAGTGCTTTATTATATGCTAATTCAATTTCCAATGATTACAATCTGGATGATGAATTGGTAACACAAAATCATAGATTAACCTCAAAAGGCATTAGTGCTATTAGTGAAATTTTTACAGAGCCATACTACAAAGATAATATGGGTTATAGCTATGAATACAGACCAATTGTATTAGTTAGCTTTGCCATCGAGCATGATTTTTTTGGTGATAATCCCCATGTAAGCCACTTTTTCAACATGCTGTTGTATAGTCTTCTCTGTGTTATACTTTTCATTTCACTTAAAAAATTGCTCGGAGATAGGTACTTGTTGCTTGCTTTTTTAACTACACTTGTTTTCTGCGCACATCCTACGCATACAGAGATTGTTTCGAGTATAAAAAACAGAGATGAAATTTTATCATTATTCTTTGCCCTTTCTGCTCTTCTATATGGTATCAAATATGCTGAAACAGGAAAAGGAGCCAGTGCCATAATTTCATTTTTGCTATTCACTTTAGCGCTACTTTCAAAACTTACAGTTACCTCATTTATCATTTTCATACCATTAGCTTTAGTCTTATTCAAAGACATAAAAATGAAAAGCCTGCTGTTGCTTTGTTTCCTATATGCTATTCCTTTATTTATATTATCAAACATCAATTTACTTATAGACAGATTTATGTTTATTGGAGGAGCAATTGTGCTCAATGTGTTCTTCTTCTACATAAAAAATGGCACATTTCCATTGGGAATATTGAAACATAAAATAGTATCCTTTTTCAATCATCTGAAGCTCAATTTCGCGGACTATAAAGAAAGTTTTGATGGCATAAAACTTCTGACTAATTATGGTATTTTTTATGCCCTCATTTTCATCGGAGTTCTGGTTGCAGCCATGATTCAGTATTTCAAAATGAATCCTTTTGACTTTAAGCTGCTATTGATACTAAGCTTTGCAATATGGCTGTTTGCTCTCTGGGAATGGAAAGTAGTATTTTCAGTTTTCTATGTCGGTCTATTTTTCTTCATATCAAAAGACATACATCTACCCGATTCATTTCCTAATGCAATTCTTTTATTTCCCTTTTTCTTTGTTGCATTTCATTCAAAAGGTTTTCAGAAGTGGATGTTTCTTTCTATAGCTATTATTTTGCTCCTCTCAGGATTGCTTACATATAAATGGACGCGATATGCGTTTTTATACCTACCCATTGGAATAGTTTTCTTCCACGAAAAATTATCCTCATATAAAAAGTATGCTATTGTAATTAGTGGCTTGTTTTTTACTTGGGTGCTCATAAAAAAAATCAGCTCAGGAATACTTAATCTAGATTTTTTCTTCCCTATAATGCTGCTCACCTGGCTAATTGGAACATACAAAACCAAACTCAAATCCCCGTTACCTTTTGCATTTGCAACTATGCTGCTAATTATAATAATCAATACAAACAATAAGGTAATTACTCCAAGAAATAACTTGGACTTGGATATGCCTAAGATGGAAGTGCAACAGATTAATGCACCAAAGATTATCGAGTCGGTAAATCGCCCTTTAAATTTTGTAGAGACCCCAGTAGACCATACTAGTTCTCTCAATATTAAACTGGGAACATCAATGGATATTTGGATGAAATATTTAAGACTTACGATTCTGCCTTACCCACTTTCTTTTTACTATGGATACAGCTATATCAAACCGGTTAGCGTGTTTAATCTGTTTGCCATTTTTACATTGCTCTTTCATATTGGATTAGGAATCGTTGCTTTACTATTGATGAGAAAGAAACCAATAATCAGTTTTGGTCTATTAATTTACCTTTTATCGATTGCTTCATTTTCCCCCTTATTCACCACCTTGCCGGGAATGATGGCTGACAGGTACTTACTTATTCCATCAATTGGATTTTCAATGCTACTCGTATATGCTATACTTTATTTCACCAATAAGGACAATTACTCAGAAATATTTTTGCCAAAGTTAATCACACCTAAAATCATTATAATTATTGTCATTGCAATATATTCAGGCATTACTATTGCCCGAAATTTTGACTGGAAAGATAGAGTAACCCTCTTCACAAAAGACATTGAAAATGTGAGTAACTCTTCACAGGCACATAACCTACTTGCTGCTCATTTAGGTATAAAAGCAAATGAAGCATCGACCCCAGAAGAGAAAAAAAGGATTTATGAATTATCTGTTGAGCACTTTAAAAAATCATTGGAAATTTATCCCGATTATCTTAACCCGACTTTCGATTTGGGTAGAACTTTAATAGTTTTAGGAAGATATGACGAAGCGATTGCTGCATTCGAAAATGCTGTCAGAATTAAACCTTCGTATTCGGTTTCATATACCAATTTAGGGCTGCTGATGGATAACAATGGTAATCTAGAAGCAGCAGTGGATAATTACAAGAAGTCTATTGAAAGAAACCCACGAAACTTGACGGTATACAACAACTTGAGCTATGCTTATTTCCGGCTGGAAAAGTATAATGAGTCTATCAATATAAATAAGAAAGCAATAGAACAGTTCCCTTCTGCATATCAACCTTATGTGAATATCGGTAAAACCTATCTTATACAAAGAAATTTGGACAGCGCATTGGTATATTTGGAACAGGGCTATCAATACAATCAAAATGACTATGACATGACTAATCTATTATATCAAATTTGTCTTTCCAAAAACGATACTAAAGGATTGTTTTATGGCAATCGTCTGAAATCATTGCAAAAGCCCTGAAAAGCTTATACCCTCGGAATATACACCAAAGATTTATCTGCGAAAAAGTCTTCTGCAAAGTAGGTAGAGAGTTTTGTAACAGCAGCCTTGGGGAAAGGCTTTAGTTCTTCAGCCAAATCACCGCCTTTCAGACAAATCAAACCGTTAACTATTTGATGGCGATTTTTGGGGAAATACTTCCCTCTACTCCATCTCATCAAATCCATAGCCGGAGCCACTGCACGCGATACCACAAAATCATACTGATATTCCATTTGCTCCGCGCGCGAATGAAAAGTAAAAATGTTTTTTAGCCCGGTAGCTTCCACTACGGCATCAATTACTTTAAGTTTCTTCCCGATAGAGTCTACTAAATGAAAACGGGAGTCAGGAAACATAATGGCCAAAGGAACGCCAGGGAATCCCCCGCCAGTGCCCAAATCCATAATCTTAGATCCGCTATCAAATTGAATAAACTTCGCGGTTGAGAGTGAGTGTAAAATATGGCGTTCAAAAAGATTTTCAATATCTTTTCTCGACACCACATTGATTTTTTCATTCCACTCTGCATATACTTCTTGGAGCAATGCAAACTGCTTCTCTTGTGCCTCACTTAGGTCGGGAAAATATTTCTTGATGATATCCATTTAATTTTTCAAAACTAGGAGAAAAAAAAAGTCCCGCAAAAAATGCGGGACCTTTCATTCTTTTGACAAGAAGAATTACTTAGCAGCTGGTGCTTCAGTAGCAGCAGGTGCAGCAGCAGCAGTTGTATCAACAACAGCAGCTTCAGCAGCAGGTGCTTCAGTTGCAGGAGCTTCAGTAGCTACTTCTTCAGTTGCAGGAGCTTCTTCTGTCTTAGAGTTACAAGCTGATAAAACAACAGCTGCAACGATTGCGAAAGAGAAAAATAATTTTTTCATTCTTTTTGTTTGTTTAAAATGGGTTAAATAATTGACGTGCGAAAATAACACTTCTTAACTATCATTTCCAAATTTTTTCGAAAAAAAATTACTTTTCTCTGAAAACCACGCTAATTGGGACACCTTTTAGCGAAAAATGTTTCCTAAGTTGGTTTTCAAGGAAGCTTCTGTAAGATTCGCCAATATTCTTGGGATGGTTAGAGAAGAATGCAAAAGTCGGTGTTCTGGACGGCAACTGAGATACATACTTGATACTCACCAATTTACCTGAAACCGCAGGTGGATGATAGCGACTTATCTCCTTCAGCATGATTTCGTTGAGTTTCGAGGTAGGAATCTTCACATTCATATTATTTGAAACCATCTCAATAGCTTCTACAAGTTTAAATATCCGCTGCTTTTCAAGCACTGAAATAAAAAGAATAGGCACATCATTGAAAGGAGCAAGTTTGGACTTAAGATTTTCTTCAAATCTCAATATGGTTTTATCATCCTTTTCTATCAAATCCCATTTGTTTACACCTACTATAATACCGCGCTTCTTCCTAATGGCCATTCTATATATGGTAAGATCCTGCTGAGAAATATCCTGAGTAGCATCCATCAGAATGATAGCAATATCAGACTCGTCCAAAGCTTTTATAGCTCTGATAACAGAATAGAATTCTAAATCTTCATGGACCTTATTTTTCCTTCTGATACCAGCCGTATCAATCAGTATAAATTCTTTGCCGAATTTTGAGTAATGACTGTGTATGCTGTCGCGCGTTGTTCCGGCAATATTGGTTACAATGTTTCTTTCCTCACCCAGCAAGGCATTAACTAAAGAAGATTTTCCCACATTGGGTTGCCCGATTATACATACTTTCGGAATATTCAATGGCTCGGTATCTTCCATATCAGCAGGAATCTGCTCTGCAATAGCATCCATAAGCTCACCGCTTCCTGAGCCGCTCATAGCTGAAATGCTAAACATATTTTCCAATCCAAGGCTGTAAAATTCATTGGCATTAATTAAACGCTCAAAATTGTCGCATTTATTTACCACTAAAAAAACTTTCTTGGAAGAGCGCCTCAGCAAATCAGCAAATTCAGCATCCAAATCGGTAATACCACAGGTAGCATCAACTATAAAGAGTAATAAGGAGGCCTCTTCCATAGCTATAATAACCTGATCGCGAATGTGAGATTCGAACACATCCTTTGAGCGAGGCACAAAGCCTCCGGTATCTACTACATTAAATTTCTTGCCTCCCCACTCAGATTCTCCATATATCCTATCTCTTGTAACGCCACTTATATCGTCAATAATGGCTTTTTTCTCTCCTATTAATCTGTTGAAAAGGGTTGATTTCCCTACGTTGGGTCTCCCCACAATGGCTACTGTAAAACTCATGATGAGCGTGAAATTAATAGAAAATTCAGTAAAGACTATTCTTAAACAGCAATATCAGCTGCGGATATGTGATGATGAGATGCATTATAAACGCATTTCCCGTTTTTAATAAGAAGAATTTGAGGTGATTGGTGCGTAACAGAAAAATCTCTGGCAATGCTGTCAGAGATAGGGCGGTAGGCCAATAAATCAAGGTAATACGGAACTACTTTTTCTTCAGGAAAATCCCATTCAGACTCCAGCTTTCTTTTAGCCATAGAGCTTACAGAACATCTTGTGCTATGCTTGAAAATAAGCACAGGCGAAGTTTCAGAAATCTGTTTAATCTTTTCTAAGTCCGCAGAAGAAGTGAGCGAATGCCAATTCATAAACAACTAAGCGCGGTGTTCTGTGTTTTGTTTTTCTACTTTAGTGTAAGTAGGACATGTTTTTTGCTGGCAAGATGATAAAGTCATTGCCAAAACAGCGATTGCGAAAATCACTGATAAAAAAGTTTTCGTTTTCATAACTTTGTTTATTGAATTAACGCAAAACTAAGACATTTAGTCTTGTATCAAAATTAATTATCCACTAATGAGAGTTCATTTCGTAGCTATTGGAGGCGCAATTATGCATAATCTGGCCATTGTATTACACAGACAAGGACATACAGTGACAGGTTCTGACGATAAAATTGCCGATCCGGCAAAAACAAATCTGGTGCAAGAAGGGCTGTATCCCCCGGCAATTGGCTTTTTTGAAGAGCGCATCACTCCTGATATAGAAGCAGTTATATTGGGAATGCACGCACATAAAGACAATCCTGAACTCAAAAAGGTACAGGCACTGAATCTGAAAATTTATTCTTTCCCGGAGTTTATTTATGAAATATCCAAGAATAAAAAGCGAGTTGCCATAGCCGGTAGTCATGGCAAAACAAGTATTACCTCTATGATTATGCATGTTTTGAAGGAATGTAAATTTGATTTTGATTACATGGTTGGCGCAGCGGTAAAAGGCTTTGATACATCTGTGAAGTTAAGCACCGATGCACCACTCATCATTATTGAAGCTGATGAATATCTGGCTTCGCCCATAAATATGGAATCAAAGTTTATGTTTTACAAGCCCCATATTTCACTGGTGAGCGGAGTGGCATGGGATCATATCAACGTTTTTCCGGTGTATGAAGGTTATGTGAATCAATTCCGCAAGTTTGTAAATACTACTTCAGATGCCGCTGTGTTTTATCAGGGCGATAAAGAAATGGCGCAAATCATGAGTGAATATAAAGGCGCTGCAAAAGTAATTCCTTATGATACTCCGCAATTCAAAATTGAAAACGAGCAAACCTACATCATCAATGAGGGTGAATATAAACTGAGTGTATTCGGCACTCACAATCTGCAAAACATAGAAGGAGCAAGGCTTGTGTGCGAGCAACTGGGTGTGAGTAAAAAAGATTTCCTTACTGCAATTCAGAGCTTTGAAGGAGCAGCAAACCGACTGCAAAAACTAGCTGAGAAAGATGGCTTTGTTGTGTTTAAAGATTTCGCTCACTCGCCTTCTAAACTGAAAGCAACAGTAGCAGCAGCAAAAGCACAGTATGCTAATCGAAAATTAATTGCAGTGATGGAGTTGCACACCTACAGCAGTCTGAACAAAGATTTCTGGCATGAGTATGCAGGCTCTATGGATGCTGCGGAAGAAGCTATAGTGTTTGTAGATAAGGAAGCACTGAAACTAAAACGAATGCCTGACTTAGACACAGCAGAAGTAATCAGAAGTTTTGGTAAAGAAGGACTAACGGTGATTCAGGATAAAGAAGAACTCAAGAAAAAACTACTTACTTTAAATTTCGATAACAGCGTATTACTGCTGATGACCAGCGGCACTTTTGGGGGAACGGATTTGAAGGAGTTGATGATCGACTTGGGAGTTTAGATTTCAAATCTTAGTCCACGGTTTAAAACGTGGAATATGGTTTGAAGAAAATAAAAATCAATGTTTTTATAAATGCAAAATATTACCGAACACCACATTTCCATCACCAAAACCGCCCGCTATTACACTAATGGCGAGCTTAATGCCGATACCAAAACTGTCTGGATTATAGTGCATGGCTTTGCGCAGCGAGCAGAGGAGTTTATTCAGGAGTTTTCATTTCTGGATACAAAAGAAAATTTTGTACTTGCTCCCGAAGCGCTTAATCGTTTTTATAAAAAAGGCCCGGGTGGCGATACAGCAGCAACCTGGATGACAAAAGACGACCGCGAAAATGAAATCAGAGATTATGTGAATTATCTCAATGCTTTGTACGATAGCTGCCTTGGCAATATCACTGAAAATATTCAAGTGAATGTAATTGGATTTTCGCAAGGAACATCAACAGTCTCACGTTGGTTGGTCGGCAATAAGCGCAACGTAAACAAACTAATTTTCTATGCCGGAGAAATAGGAAAAGAGATAGTGGAAGCCAGAAGATTAAGTGGTTTTAATGCGCAGCAGAAATACTACGTTTACGGAACAAAAGACACTATTATCCCTCTTGAATTGGTGAAGCAGTTTGAGCAAATCGCAACTCAATTTGGCATCGAGTTTATTGCTTTTGATGGCGGACATGAAATTAATAAGGAGGTGATTTTAGGACTGTAGGCTAATTCAATTCTTCCACTTGTCATATTTCCTGTCCTGCTCTGCCCCATCTACTGATTTAATGACCCATTTTCCTTTAGGTGCATTTACATCATAAGCTATAATTTGCGGAGTTCCGAATGGAATTTTGATCTGCTTCTTTAGTTGTTTTACATCATTTGCCTGAGCAATCATAGTCAGTATTTCGTCAGGTTTTAATTCAGATTTTTCAATAACTACCATTAGCCCGAAATTTTTGCTGCTGTATGTAATCAGATAAAGTTTGTGTCTGAATAAGGCTTGACCAATTGCCAGCCGCTTAGTTCCTTCAGCGGTGAATACTGTTTTGTAATACTTACATTAGCACTCGCGCAGGCAAAGCCTTTGAATACTCCTGTATTATTCCATTGATTCATTTTTCCTTTACCCTTGAGATAAAAGCAATCTTGAAGCAAAGCCGCCTCATCATTTAAAAACAAAGCAACAGGCCGAGCAACAATCTGAGATACTTCGCCCCTTTGTGCTCCACCGGCACTCAACAAATAATCTGAATTTCCGGAATAAATTTCAGGAGACGAGTTTCTTTGATGGCCGATTTTCATAAAGAAACTTTCCTTCTCTCCTTTCAGAAGAGGCAATGCAGTTCCCGGTAATCGGTAATCTGAAAGATGCGTCAGCAAAGCATGATGTAAGTGATCTTCAATCTTCCCATTACCGGCAAAGAGAGATTCTTTTTGCATCAGGGTTTTCATAATAGAAGAAGCAGGATCTTCCTTGAATGCCTTTATTTTTTCTCGCTCCAACCTTCTTCTGAATACAGGGAAGCTCCTCTGCTGCATATTTCCATAAGCGTAATTGATAAACAATTTATCCAAAACCTGACTGCACTTATCTTTCAAAATTGGGTTGTGGCAAAATGAATGAAACGTTAGCAATGCAGTGAGCGCATAACCCGAATATGGGTTTGCATTAAACTCATAAAACCCCTTTTCAAATTTCTGAGCTAAACATCCCATCCACCATTCGTCTAAACCATTTCTGCTATTATCAAATAATTTTGCAGTGTCGCCATGCTCCCGCAACCATTGATTTTTCAGATATCGAGAAGTTTCTCCCATCAGGATATGATTTTCTGTTTCGTTCATCATACCAAGCGTTCCCGGAGTTTTCAGATGCAGCTTATTTCCGCTGTGCGTGAGCAAAACATGGAGAAGATTTTTTTTAATTTCAGGATATAGCAACTGTTCCTTTTCACCAAAAAAAATAGAGAATAGTAATCAGTGGCACTTCAGTGAAATCGTAGTATCCATTAGGATTAAATGCCCAATCAGTCCCGTTTTTCACCCAGGGTTTTTTATTCGCCAAATAGCTATTGACATCAGCAATATCCTTTTGCATAATCAGTTTACCAAGAGCCACTCGAGCAGCGGAAGTGCCCTCAGTCTTCCAATCAGGAATTTTCTTTGATGCCCAGTGAGCTGCTATCTGATGTTGCGCTTCTGTGTGTGGATTATAAGTAGCTGTGTTTTGTGTTGCATTGATTGGCAATGGTCTTATTCGCCATGAATTACCGAAATAATAAGTGCAGGAAGATAGAGATAGTGCGATAAACAACAAAAACGGGAAAACTTTTCTCATGAAAATCAATTGATAATAAGATAATTTTCAAACGTCCCTTTTAATTGGCTGAATAAAAAGTATTGGCTACAATAAAGAATTAAAAATCTTTTTCAACCAGTATTACCCTTCAAAAAATCAATTCATCAAAAATACTACTTTTACAAAAAACAACAGCGTGAGTCAGCCAAGTCTATTTGACACTATAAAATTGAACCTAAAAAAGCCTCTTGCATTTTTTGACCTTGAATCCACGGGAGTGGACGTAGCTAAAGACAGAATTGTAGAAATAGGAATTATCATCATTCACCCCGACCAGAGCAAACAAGTAATCACCAAACGCATTAATCCTACTATTCCTATTCCTCTTGAAGCATCTCAGGTTCACGGAATATATGATGAAGATGTAATTACAGAACCTAAATTCAGCGAGGTGGCAAAAGAGCTTTTTGATTTGCTCGACCCATGTGATTTTGCCGGTTTCAATTCAAATAGATTCGATATTCCCATGCTGCTTGAAGAGTTTATGAGAGTAGGAATAGCACTTGACATTGAAAAGAGAAGATTAGTAGATATTTTCAGAATATATTCTTTATTCGAAAAACGCGACCTGACTTCTGCTTATAAATTTTACTGCAACAAAGAGCTTGCAAATGCGCATAGTGCAGAAGCTGATATTCATGCTACATACGAAATATTGCTCGGACAAATTGGGAAATATCCGGATTTGCAAAATGATGTTCAGGCTTTACACGAACTCAGCAATCAGGAAATTATCATAGATAGCGGAAGACGTTTTGTTTATCAAAATGGTAAACCTTCATACAATTTCGGAAAGCACAAGGGCAAATCTATTGAGCAGGTTTTTAAAGAAGATCCGAGTTATTATTCATGGATGCTAAACGGTGATTTCCCGGCACATACCAAACAGAAACTGAAAGAATTTAAAGAAGCCTTCGACAAGAGAAAAAAAGTATAAACCCTTTATCATCAAATTCTGTTGAAGTTCAGAAAATAAAATAGATATCAAATAAACATCAAGAAAGCCACCACACATTCTCAGCCACTGCTATCCTCACAGTACGGTTTAATGAATGTGACCCGTTGGGAATATTATGGCACGGCAATTACATGAAATATTTTGAAGAAGGCAGGGAGGCGCACCCTCGATACTATGGCTAAGAGCAAAGAAAACTCACCGCTAAAGTACTGAACAACTTAAAATCAGGAGATGTCATCCTGATGCATGAATGGGGCAAATAAACGGTGACTCCACTGCCAGAAATCATTGATCGAATCAGGAAAAAAGGATTTGAGTTTGCCGAAAAGTAATCTTAAATCAACCCATGCTCCGAAAGGTATCGCTCTGCTTCTAAGGCTGCCATACAGCCTGAGCCGGCAGCGGTTACAGCCTGTCGGTATACTTTATCCTGCAAATCGCCACAAGCGAAAACGCCTTCCACATTAGTGCGCGGAGTTCCGGGAACAGTTACTACATATTCCTGATTATCGGTAATGATATACTCTTTGAATACAGCAGAGTTCGGCTGATGGCCAATCGCCACAAAAAATCCTTTTACAGGAACTTCTACTACTGTATTTTCTTTAGTGTTTTTGATGCGCACAGCTTCCACCACATTTCCTCCCAGTACTTCATCAGTTACTGAGTTCCAATACACTTTAATGTTTGCAATATTCTTCACTCTTTCCTGCATGATTTTCGATGCACGCATTTCGTCTCTGCGCACAATCATGTGAACTGTAGTGCATAATTTAGAAAGGTAAATGGCTTCTTCGCAGGCTGTATCGCCAGCTCCAACTATCGCCACTTCCTGACCGCGGTAAAAGAAACCGTCACAAACAGCGCAGGCACTCACGCCACTTCCGTTCAATCTTTTTTCTGAAGGCAGACCAAGCCATTTGGCTTCTGCGCCTGTTGCCAGAATCACAGCATCTGCATGAATTTCGATTGAATCATCAATCCATACTTTATGTGGCTTTGAAGAAAAATCAACTTTAGTTGCCATTCCAAAGCGAATATCAGTGCCGAATCTTTCTGCCTGTTTTTTAAAATCTTCCATCATCTCAGGTCCAAGAATTCCCGAAGGATATCCGGGATAATTTTCTACATCCGTAGTGTTCATAAGCTGTCCCCCTTGTTGCAGACCAGTGTACATCAATGGCTTCAAACCTGCTCTTGCTGCATAAATTGCCGCTGTATAGCCAGCCGGTCCCGATCCAATAATTAAACATGATACTTTTCCCATGCGGTGAAGAAACAATTTTTACATCAAAAAATAAATCCCCGAAAAATGACTTCAGTCATTATTGCAAATTATTAACGCAACGCTATTTATTCGCTTTTTGCACCACGAACCATTTTTTCAATAGCATCCCATTGATCAGGAGAAACGGCATCCAGCATACTAAACTCACCGGCTCCCTGAAGCCATTCGCCACCATCAATAGTAATCACATCTCCATTGATGTATGCTGAAAAATCAGACACCAGATATGCGGCAAGGTTTGCCAACTCCTGATGTTCTCCTACCCTGCCCAGAGGCACTCGCTTAGCCATATCCAACTGCTTCGCCAAATCTCCTGGAACAAGTCTTTCCCACGCACCTTTTGTAGGAAAAGGACCTGGCGCTATGGCATTCATTCTGATACCATACTTTGCCCATTCCACTGCCAGTGAACGTGTCATTGCCAAAACTCCTGCCTTTGCAGCAGCAGAGGGGACTACATAGCCCGAACCGGTCCAGGCATAAGTAGTAACAATATTGAGTACTACTCGATTTTTTACCTGGTCTGCAATCCATTTTTTACCAAGTGCCATTGTGCAGTTTGCCGTTCCTTCCAACACTATTCCTATTATGGTTTTAAACGCTCCTGCAGAAAGCCTCTCTGTAGGTGAAATAAAATTCCCTGCAGCATTATTCAGCAACACATCCACATTGCCATATGTGTCATAAGCGGCTTTTATCATGGACTCGACTTCATTATAGTTTCTGACATCGCATTGCACAGCCAAACATTTTCCGCCTGTTTCAGCTTCCAAATCATCCGCAGTTTTTTGCAACACATCCAGCTTACGACTTGAAATCACACAGTTTGCGCCTAGCTGCAAAAAGTATTTTGTCATGGCCTTACCCAATCCTGTACCTCCGCCTGTGATAATTATTGTTTTGCCTTTCAGTGCATCGTCTCGGAGCATTCCTGTTACGTTCATAAATTTTGTATTTAGTTTTTAATTTAATATTGTCTTGTTCGCAGCATCACTAATGTACAAGCTTCTATGGGTTCAATGCCATTTTCGCTTAACAATCTTTCGAAATTAATATTTTCTGTTCCCGGATTAAAAATTACTCTTCGGGGTTTTAGTCCGAGAATTAAAGACTGGTATTGCTCTTGCAGTGAAGGATTTACATAAAGCGTCACGGTATCAATGGATACATCGGCAGATAATTCTTTTAAGATTTCCACATCCCCTATTTTGCCTGATTTGATACCTAAAGCCAATACATGATGCTGATAATCAGCAAGCAGCCTTACTGCCTTATTTGAATATCGCTCAGGATTCTCCGAAGCTCCGATAACCAAAGTACTTGCTTTTTGCATAAAATCGTTTAAATTTAGTAACTAATAAAAGTTTAACTTCGTAGTAACAAAAAAATCAGCTGATGGTTGCAACTATACTTGTTGAAAAAGAGAACATTAATAAAGAACATTTTTGCAATGCCGATTTGAATGAATCGATCAAAAACGAAATCAATAAAAAGCTTTTTGATGCCATGATGCTGGGGAATACTCACCACCACAAGGTTAATATAGAATTTCAAACAACCGAGGGCATCAAAACTGTTTTTACTACTGTTTGGGCTACCACCGATAACTATATCATTCTGAAAGACGGCAAATATATTCCTATCAACTCAATCGTTTACGTTCACCTAGACTAGCATCAGAACCGGAGCTTCCAAATATTGCTTCAAGGTTTGAAGAAACTTAGCCCCAACTGCCCCGTCAACTACTCTGTGATCTGAAGAAAGTGTAAGCTGCATCGTATTTCCAACAGCTAATTGTCCGCTTACCACAACAGGCTCCTGCTTGATAGCGCCAACAGCCAATATACATGCATTTGGCTCATTGATAATAGCCGTAAAATTGTCAATTCCATACATGCCAAGATTTGAAATGGTGAACGTACTGCCTTCCATATCCGGAGGCAAAAGCTTTTTCTCTATAGCCTTTTTAGCCAATGATTTAGCTTCCGCTGAGATTTCAGAAAGGGACTTCAAATCTGCAAATTTGATTACAGGAACAACCAGACCATCCTCAACAGCCACAGCCATTCCCAAATGAATATGACCATATTGTCGAATATTATCTCCAAGCCATGAAGTATTCACAGCCGGATTTTTTCTGAGTGATAATGCAACCGCTTTTAGAACGATGTCATTAAAAGAAACTTTTTCCGGCAACACATCATTCAAATCCTTTCTGAACTGAACAGCCTTGTCCATGTTCAAGGTCATAGTCAGGTAAAAATGAGGCGCATTGCTTTTACTCTCGCTCAATCTTCGCGCTATAGTTTTGCGCATAGTGGAAACACGGCTATCGGTAAAAGACTCTTTTGCTGAACTAAGATTAAACAAAGCTTTTGCAGAAGTGCTTAAATTCTCTAAATCGCGTTTCACTATTCTGCCATCTTCCCCGCTGCCTGAAACAGTCTTTAAATCAACTCCTTTCTCTTTCGCTAGCAACTTGGCCAATGGTGAGGCTTTCACACGTCCGGTCGTTGAGGTAGCTGATGCAATAGGCGCAGCCTGCTCCACTTTCTCAACTACAACCTCCTTAGCGGCAGCTTTTACTTCTATTTGCACTTCAGCAGCTGGATTGACATTTTGTAATAAATGCTGAAAGTCTTCTCCCTCTTTTCCCACTATCGCTATCAAATCACCAATCTTGAGTGTATCACCTTTCTTGGCTGCAACATGTAATATCTTGCCGCTATAGTATGATTCCAAAGGTAATGTTGCCTTATCGGTTTCTACTTCAGCTAAAGTATCCCCTGTTTTAAGATTATCACCAACTTTCAGGTTAAACTCAGCTAAATAGCCTTCTTCCATCGTATCGGTCATTCTCCCTAATCGAATTGCTTCTGCCATGATATTTTTTATTTGTTCGCTTCGAAAAACTGCTCCAAAATCAATATTTCAGTTCAATTTATCAAATATGCTGCTTTGTTTATCTGTTTATAACAAAGCGATGTTTATGTAACTGCGCTCCCTGCGAGTTTAAAATTAAGAAATACTGCCCAGATGAAAGGTTTGAAGCATTAAAGGAAAACTCATTAAGTCCTGGTTTTATGTGGTCATCCAATAAAGATTTCACCACCTTCCCTGTCATATCATACACTTCAAATCTAATTTTTTGAAACCTGTCATTTTCAAAACGAAATGTGATTTGCTCCTCAGCCGGAACAGGAAATAAATCTGCCTTTATTTCTTTCCTGAAGTCTGCAATAGAATTAATGTAGCTGCTGTCAGTGTTATACACTTTTGCAACCCAGGCGCGATACTGATTGTTGGTATGTGTGTATGAGCCTCCGAGCCATGCTACGTTAGGTTCATTATAGCGTCTTTGAATTCCGGTGTAATCACCCCAACGCTCCACAGAATCAGCCAATACATTTACATACCTGAAGCCTTCTTTAATTACTGTCAGATCAGAAATTTCACTGTTAGTATTTTTATAAAATGCCGCAGTACCCGGAAATCCATGTGCTGTGATGAAAGAAGAAGTAATCAGTACTCTGTCATCGAAACTGCCATTACCGATGGTGGTGATATCAGGATAACCAAAATCAATAGTATCTGAGCCGATAATTTGTCCGGAAACAATTGGTTGTCCACTCAGGTTGTTGATTTCACCTATGTATAGCCCTGATGACAAATTAGCAGGATCAATGGAGTTTTGCCCGTAGTGAATTTTCCCGTTCTGAATCACAGCTGTCAACACTCTGGCATCGTTGGTAGCCAGTCGCTGTCCATCGGCTTGATAAGCATTTGGAGAAAGCCCGTATGGAACATTTGTCTTGAGTACTTGTGTAGAAAATTGTGCGATGCCACTCTGATAGCTGTCAGAAATTTTATGCAGAAAAACAGTGTCGTTATCAAAGTCTGACGGGCGAACCGAGAGAAAATAAGCCGTATTTCCTGAGGGATAATCGGGTTGCACCGGACACACATTCCAGATTGGCACTCCCAAATGTTTAATGTTATGCCAGAAATTGAAAGCTAATGTGCTGCCATTATATCCAGTCTGTTTATCAATTTGCCAAATCACAGAATATCTAAATCCGGTTTTCCAATCTTCACCATCTTTCAAATGGTTGAAAGTGATGAATAAATCCTTGTCAGTAATCGAAATTATAGGATAGTCAGACCAGGTAGAATCATTCAGATAATTGCCGCTTAGCGTGTAAAAATTCCAAGCACCCATAGGATTAGGCGTCTGAGAAAAAGCAATTATGATCTGAGTGGTGGTGCTTGTGTTGCCTGAAAAAAACATAAGCACAAATCTGTCCGCTACCGGGTCGTAAGAAACTCTGGGGTCGCTTATTGCTTGCAAACTTCCGAGCGAAGCAGCAAAACTAGACAGCGAGAGAGCTTGCAATGAAGTTCCGGTATCTGCAAAAATTCTAAGGTTTGTATTTACTACGCTCACAATTTTGCCATCATTGGAAATCGCAATATCATTATCATTTGGAACTCCCTGGGCGGTGTTAGCGGCAAAGTTTGTTCCTAAAACAGGCCCCACAGGTTTTTGAGCGCGAGCACCCTGATGATGCCCTTTTGCCTTGTTTCGCTTCTGCTCCAGCAATGCTTTTTTATTGCCATAATCAGAAGCCGGCCTTGGCATTTCCTTGATAACTGTAACCACAGGACTCCAGCTCTCATCAGGCAAAGTGGCCAGATTAATCACTTGAGCTAATGGCGCAGTTTGATTACGGATTACAGATACCTGAGCAACCGTTTGATTAAAGTATATAACTACTGAGAAAATAAGGATAAAAAATTGTCGCATCGAGGTTTTACATTTAATTGGAAAATGAAAATAACAAAAAACTAAATGCCTTAATGATTGTTAGAGGTTAATTCTAAAAATCTTGTTTAACTTTGACTCAATGACACACAACGATAAAAATATTGAAACTGCCCGCTTACAAGAAGAAATCATCTCAAAGCTGGGCATGGATAGCAAGAATGTAATCTTCAATTACAAAGATAAAAACGGAGCTATCAGATTTGATTTGGTGACGATTAATCCTAAACACGATCAGTCATTTTTGTTTTATACCACGGTAGGTACAGACAAAATAGATGCAATTAAAAAAATGCTTGAATATATTGATGAGCATTATCCTAAAGAGAGCAGCATGACGATTCAGTGGATGAAACTAGGCGATAACAAACTGCATACATCTTATTTCCGTGCTAAGAATATGTATGAAGCTCTGGATAAATTTTTCTACGAGCGTGATTTGGCGCACTACAAAATATTCTCTATCAGCCTGAATCCTGTAAGCTAAGATTTCAGCTTTCCGTTATTGGCATGGCGGTCTTTATCTCTATTGTTTTTCTTCTCCATGTTTTTCTGGAATGCCTCGGTGAGGTTCACTCCTGTTTGGTTGGCAAGGCATATAAGCACAAACATTACATCAGCCATTTCATCGGCTAATTCATATTTTTTGTCAGATTCTTTGGATGATTGCTCCCCATATTTTCGCGCCATGATTCGCGCCAGTTCGCCCACTTCCTCCATCAACAATGCCGTATTAGTAAGTTCATTAAAATAGCGAACGCCAACACTTTTAATCCATTCATCTACTGTTTGCTGTGCATGTTCTATAGTCATACCTTTATTTTGAAGAGTGAGGAATCTCGCAATTTTCATCGCAGCTAAAAGGAATTATTTTTCGCCTCAGCGCAATCTCATCATAAAACCATTCGCCTAATTTTGTCCAACGCAGTATCAACAAAAAAGGAATCGCTATCCAGAAATGGGGCATCGCTTTTATGATTCTATATATGGATTCAAAACCATAAACTATATCTCCGTTTTTATCTGTTGCCATTCGCTGGAGTGATTGTTCTTGATTCAGATTCGGATATTTGTCAAAAACACCTTGATCCCGAATTCCAATAAAATGAAGCCCTCCAAACAAATCCACTTTCTCTAAAAGTGCTTTTGTGTTTAAGCACAACGGACAAAAATTATCGTAAAAAACTAACAGCATAAAACATTTCTAAGCAAATTTAATCCTTTGACTTTCCTTTAATTCATAAATAAACAAAAGGTAAACTACAAAATCCATCTTTCTCTTTATTGAATTAGCAAAAATGATTTAGGTTTGAGTCACAAATAAACCCTATTCATGAAAAAACTATTTGTCATTACCTCTTTGTTTCTCGCCAGTTGCAATTCATTTACCAACGGTCAATCATCAGAAAATTTGAAAGCAGATGCTTTTGAAAAGAAAATTGCCGAAACAAAAGACGCTATACTGTTAGATGTAAGAACTCCTGAAGAATACGCTGAAAGACATATTGACAATGCACTAAACATAGACTATAACAGCAACGATTTTGAGAAAAAAATCAAAGAACTGGATAAATCAAAACCCGTATTGGTTTACTGTCTTTCAGGTGGCAGAAGCGGAAAAGCCACCAAAGCATTAGCTGATAATGGATTCAAATCAGTTTACAACTTAGACGGAGGCATTTTAGCCTGGGCAAATGCAGGAAAAAAAGTGACAACAGGAGTAAGCACTGCCGGCAACGGGATGGCATTGGACGCGTATCTAGCCTCAGTAAAAAAAGATAAATTAGTATTGGTTGATTTCAATGCAGTATGGTGTGGCCCATGTAAAATTTTGAAACCCATAGTTGAAAGACTGGCTAAAAAACATGCTGATAAATTGGAATTGCAAACTATTGATGTAGATAAAAACACGGCTCTTTCCAATGAGATGCATATAGAAAGTATTCCATTGCTGATTCTATACAAAGATGGCAAAGAAGTTTGGCGTCAGCTTGGGCTGGTAGGTGAAAAAGAACTTGAGGCAGTTTTGGTGAGTAAGTTTTAAAAAATCTGATTTGTAAGATAGAAGGTTGGTCACAAAATGATCAACCTTTTTTTATGTGATAATACAATCATAACCACCGCGTATTATTAAGTCAAGAATTAATTTCTTAGTTTACAATTGCTTTGCAACAACAAAAACCTAGCTCAAAATGAAAAAAATCTATCTGTTCAGCTTTATTTTTTCTGCAACATTTTTCATAAGTCAGGCACAGCTCAATGGCTATCATCCCATTCAAAAAGATACAGCGGGAAATATAATGCCTTGGTATAATCCTAACCACGGCAGCTCATACAATGATGCCATAAACCGTGTCTGGAACTTTTGGAAAAACCTGCCTCTGAATGGCAATGGTCATAAATATTACATGACCGACCACAGCTACAGTCCCGGTGGGTCCAGCAACAAAGTTGGCGGAGATCAGTTTGCGATGGCTCTCTCATCCTGGACTTTGTTTTATGCTTACAGTGGCGACACTGATTTGGTAAAAGACATGGTTTATATAGCTGATCATTATTTGGATAACAGCATGTCACTTCCCACAGACAGTTGGCCCAACATCCCCTATCCATGCAATATTGGCGACCCAACCAAAGCCGTTTATGATGGCGACTATATACTCGGTGTTGGTTTCACGCAGCCTGACAAGGCAGGCTCTATTGGTGCGGAGTTGGTGAATTTATACAAGATAACAGGCAGACAAAAATATTTGGATGCCGCGGTGAAGATAGCGAATACACTGGCTGTGAAAGTGCAACCCGGTGACTCTACTCACTCGCCTTATGCCTTCAAGTTAAATGCAGTAACGGGTGTTGTGCCTACATACTCCAATCCCGGATTTATGTACACTGGAAATGTAGTACCCACTATGAGGCTTTTTGAAGATTTATCAAAGATGCAACTCGGAAACACCGTGCAATATGACACCGCTTACAATGTGATAAAAAGATGGGTGCAAAACTGCCCGCAAAAAACAAATAACTGGGGTTGCTTCTTTGAAGACATCGCCTTTCCATCCAATACCGAAACCAATGCTGTGACCATGGCTATGTATATTTTGGAACATCCTAACTGGAGCGCCACCTGGCAGCAAGATGCCAGAAATATTCTTGACTGGACGCTAACTGCTTTGGGAAGTCACAACTATGATACGCTTGGTGTGACAGGTATTTACGAGCAAAGTATTGACCTCTATGAAGGAGGAAGCCACACTTCACGATTTGCCGCAACCGAACTTTTGTATGCGGAGAAAACCACTGATACATCCCGCAATATTCAGTCGCAAAGACAGCTGGACTGGGCGACTTATGTTGTAGATTTTGATGGCAAATGTTTGTTCTCACCAAGAAGATCAGCAATCTGGTACACAGACGGCTACGGTGATTATGTGCGCCATTATTTGAGAGCAATGGCTGCCGCACCATATCTTGCACCAGATAGCGCCAACCATTTGCTGCGTTCCTCATCAGTAGTTTCCTACATCAAATATGAACCGCATGAAATCAATTACAGTACCTATGACGCAGCGGCTACTGAGATACTGCGCCTCACTTCCAAACCACTGAAAGTAAAAGTAAACGGCATAGAAATTAGTGAAACAGTAAGTGCATTAAATACAGATGGCTGGCGTTGGATAACATACCAAAATGGAAGTGGCGTGCTGGAAGTAAGACATGACAATGGAAAGCAAGTAGATATCATTTGGGATGGTGCGGGAGTAGAAAATATTTCCGGAAATGCCATGCTTTTTGAACTCTACCCAAATCCTGCATCTGACATAGTTCAAATAACATTTGCTGCGAATAATCAGGAGGAAATTAAAATAGACATAACCGATATTTTGGGTAAAAAACTGAAAGGATTTACCATTGCCGCTGGCTCAAATGGCGCTGTAGAATCAATAAGAATCGAAGATTTAAAAGCAGGTTCATATTTGGTAAGGTTGAGTTCAGGAAATACACAAGCCGTAAGAAAGCTAACCATAGCCAGATAATTTTATCATAAAAATTAAACACTAAAATCAACCCCATGAAAACCATAAAATTATTATCGCTGATTACATGTTTCATCTTCGCCACTACTGAATTATCTGCCCTGCAAACAGGAACGAGCAAAGGCGTGAATGTAAACAACAAAGGCGCAAGCGCCACCAACAGCAAAGGAGGCGGAGTAGTGATAAAGAAACAGGACGTAAGCGCAAAAGGAAATAAGGGAAACGGAGTAGGTGTTGACAAAAAAGGATTAGAAGTGAAAGGAACCAAAGGAGGCATGACTACAGAGAAAAAATCACTTCAAATAAAATCTAAGAATCTGAATGTGAAGTTGGGAAAATGAGATTGATAACCTCCACTAACGCGAAGTGTTTTCCATTCGTGCAAAAATAATGTATGATATTTGTAAAGAACGAGTCTAAAAGACTCACGCTACATGGGGGAATCGCTACCTTCGCCAAGACGCAAACCTTAATAACAAATAATATAAACCAATAAAAAAATCAAAATGAAAAAAATCAAAATTATCTTAGGAATTATGATTGCTGCAATTGGACTGAGTAGTTGTAATTCAAATAAAAATAACACAGAAGTAAAAATTGAAACAGAAAAAGAAGTTTCAACAACTCCAACAAAGAATTTGATAAGTGTTGAAGAAATTGATAAAACGAGATCAGAAATAGAATCACTTAAATTAAGTCCTTTTGAAATACCAACCACAGGACTTAGAGAAAAAATAAAGCAAAAGTGGAGCAAAATTCACTTCTATGTTCAAAATGGCATAGTTGTTAAGGTTAGAACCTATCCTTATCTCCAAATTACTAAAAGAACAGAGGAATTTTATGCAAATAAAGATGGTTTATTATTAGCCGTTGTTGAAGATAACAGAGAAGGCCACGAGGATAATGACCAAAATGAAATGGATAAAATGTATTACTACAGCAATGGGAAACTAATCAAAGAACTGAAAAAAGAAAAGGAATTAGAATACACCATCAAAGAGAGTGATGCAGAAGAGTTAATTTCTGAGTTTAATGAGTATATAGAAATCTATAATAAGAATAAGAAATAATTACTTGCTATAACACGGGGGGCGTCCTGCGGGCAGGCACGCAAACTTGGAGCTTTGTGCTTCTAAAAAAAGGTGCAGAAATACAAATGCAGAAAATCATCAGCTCTTCGACATGTTCCGCAGGGTATGTCGAAGCCAGATAAAATAACATTTGAAATGTTATAGAATATGAATTGAAAATTCATATTTATCTTTAGTTCGACATGCGCATGGCTAACATATCGAACAGCACACTAACAAGTTCAAAATAAAACCTTATTCTTCATGACACCGAAAGAGCAGCAAATCATTGACATTTTAATAACTGCTATAAAAGGGGGAAACTTAATTCGTTTTGAGTATGACGGACAAATTAGGACAGTTGAACCCTATTTAATTGGAGAACTATATAGCAAATTTCAAAATCATCTAGAAGAAGGGATATTTGCCCTACGAGCTTGGTTTGTTAGGGGTTACTCAAACCGACCTGTTGACAAAAGACTAGATGATAGGTGGCGAATTTATGAACTTAATAAAATGATAGAAATTGAAATATTAAGTGAAACAAATAAAATTGTAAGACCTTTATATAATCCAGACGACAAAGATTTTAAACGTATAAATTTCCGTGTGAATGTTAAATAGGAATATTCTTATGTACCCTATTTCCTATTGGTTGGCGCCAACCAAAACCTAATTTATTTCCTAAATAGCGTGAGTGTTTTGCTCTCGTGCTATAGGTAAAAGAATACAGTGCACGAGTCAAAAAGACTTGCGCCAGAAGTCTAAATCAACTAAATATAAATCAGCGCTCTCTCCTCTTTTCTTGTAGTTTGATTCATTTCCTCCTCCAGCATATCAGCCCAGATATTGAGATACATAACCACATCTTCCCGCTTATTTTTTGCCAGATAAACACCCTCCGGCAAAAGCTGAAGCACTTTTTTATCATTAAGGTATTCAAGGCACATCAAATCT
>CANHIG010000019.1 GCA_947461105.1 Bacteroidota bacterium
TAGACTACACATCACAGAGAAGCAGAATCTGGAGTTTCTAACGCTTGCATAATAGGCTTGTAAAAGAAAGTATTAATTCCTGTTAGTACTAAGAGAATGCCAAATCCGATTAGCGATACTTTTTGACTATTACCGAAATTGGATAGCAAAATTAGGGTGCCCACTCCTACTAAACCTGCTGTCACAATTCCCCTATCCCTTGGTTCGTGTCTCACGAATCGATTATTTTGCATTTTTTTCGGTTAGTAAGGATACGAACCGAAGAAATAGTAGTCCAAAATTAGGAGTGCTGAAGGCAAATGAATGGCTCATTAGCGGGTCGCGAGGGAGTGTGAGTTATTATTGGCAGGTGGGACATCAGCCGATAGGAAAAGAATCTATTTATATTCTTACCTTGTTGTTTTATAATTATTCCGGCTGAAATATGAGAAATGCTTTTACCCTGGTTTTTTTGGTGATTAATTTATCTGCCTTTGCCTTGGAGCATGGCGGTAAAAAACTATTATCCTACACGCTTTGGAAAACAGTAACTAAAGAAGAGCTAAAAGAGCGGATGAAGAAAAATAAAGTACCTTCCTCATTAGTGGATGTGAAATATGAAGTAGATGTGTATGATATCACTTATAAAAGCTGCTGGCACGACAGCAGTTGTATTCGTGCTTCAGGATTGGTTTTTATACCCAAAAGCGTCAGCGCTTCCTTGCCCGAAGTAGTATATCACCATGGCACCAGGGTTACATCCGGCCGAAAGAAAAACCTGGGCGGAGAGGATTATCTTTGTCTTGGACTTGCAGTTGAAGGCTATCTGGTGCTGCAGCCCGATTATATCGGTTTGGGTCATGGTGAAAAATTTCATCTCTATCAGCAGTATGAATCACTGGGGCAGTCCAGTGCAGATATGATTGATGCAGTGAGGGAATTAAAGGATTCTCTGAATTTTAAAATTGGGAATCATTTATTTCTTACAGGATATTCCGAAGGCGGATATGCTGCGGTGGCCGCCAATAAATTTATTCAGGAATATCGCCCCGATATAAAAGTTACAGCCACTGCCGGAAACAGTGGAGCATACGACATGAGCGGTGTACAGAGCGAGGTAATGTTTCAGAAATATTCCCGTTCGCATTATCTGCCATATTTGCTGAGAGGTTTAAATGAAGTATATCAGATAGTTCCTGATATCAATAAAGTGTATAAGCCTCCTTACGATTCGCTTATTCCAAAAATGTTTGACGGATCTAAAGATTATAAGGAAATTGACAAGATGCTGCCTGAAGTTCCGAAAGATATGCTGCTTGATACTTTTGTATCGCTGTACTTAAACAATCCTGACTTTCCGCTTAAGAAAATACTTGCCGAAAATTCTCTTTGTGACTGGAAACCTGAAAACCCGGTATTGCTCTGCTATTGCACAAAAGATGAACAGGTGAATTACAAAAATTCAATTGTTGCAAAAAAAGGAATGAAAGTAAAAGGAGCAAAACATATCATGCTTCGCAATGCAGGAAGGAAATACGGGCATAATAAGTGTGCGCTCTTCGCTTCAATGTACAGCAAATTGTATTTCGATAGTTTTCTGAAAGGCAGTAAGTATGGCAGAAAGGGAAATACGAACAAGCGGTTTTTGCTTAGTATGGCTAAGATAGCTATCAAGCCATAATCATACACAACTGGTGCAAGACTTGCAGCCAAGTCGTCAGGTTACGTTCTTAAAACCGACAGGATGCGCAGTCCTTATAAGCACCTATTTAGTGCCGAAAATCACAACTTCCAAGACCAATTCCTGACTATAGTCATCTTTGAAAAGCAGCGCCCTCTGTAACTTTGAACATCGAAATTTAAAACCGAAAAGGGTAAAGCCGAAAACCTTTTAGAGTAGGCATTAAAAACACTAATCATGAAAAAGTTTTTGTCTCTAATTTTATTTGTGCTGTCATCGGTATTTACCTTTGCGCAGCAGTTTACTGCTAATTATTTTTTCCAGTCGGGAGATACGTCTTCTTTGGGTGTTGCGACATCTTTACAACCTTTTGAAAATATTGTATCGCAGCGAAGCACTACTTATGTCTGGGACTTCAGCAGCGAAACCTGGTCTGCACCTGTTACTCCTTACGTTTTTCGTCCTGCTTCTCAGAGTGCGCATACATTATTTGCAAACAGCGGTATCAATGAATACAGTAACCTCTCCACTCCAAGAGATTTGTTCTTTTCATATTCTGCAAACAATGACACTTTGTTTTTTGATGGCTATTTCGATATGAACAACGTTGTATATAAGCCCCATGTTCCTTACTTCATATTCCCTCTCGTTCCGAATGACAGCACCTATTCATACACCAAGCAATACGCAAACTCCGGCACTCCAAATGTTGCAACAGGCTCTGTTTCGCGCTTTTGGAGTTTCGATGCCTTTGGCAATTTAGTGCTGCCTTATGGCATAATTTCAAATACTGTGCGTATTAGAACGGTACAAACAGATAGCGTATATAATCCTGCAAGTGTAAAAGTAACCGAAGAGCTTATGTGGTTTAGATTAAGCGATGGTATTTCGGTACTGCGATTTGTAAAAGGCGGTAGTTCGGTAAAAGCATACTATGCTTCTGTTAATTCTTTTAATGCTATAGCAGCAATTGAAAATGACAAAAATGCAATCAGCGTGTATCCTAATCCTTTTGCAAACACTTTAAGGATTAATACTTCAGGAAAAGAAACAATTGCGAGTGTTGAGATTTATGACCTTTTGGGTAAAATAAAAATTAAAGAAACCAATACTCCTAAGCTGATTAACGCTTCTGAGCTTGCTGGTGGTGTTTATTTTATTGAAATAACTACCGATTCAAAACAGGTTTATAAGCAAAGAATAGTTAAGTAGTTTTAAGTAGCTATTCATATCACTAAAGAGGCTGACTCAAAAGGAGTTCAGCCTTTTTTGTTTAGATAATGAAGAAAAATAGGCTATGCTAAATTATTTCAGATAATACTAATTCAAATTTGTGAAAAGAATATGGACAAGTTTTATTATTACTCTTGAGGCTATAATTACATTTGCGCAAAATTAAAGCAAATGCTAAAGCCAATCAAAACAGCGCTGATTTCTGTCTATTATAAAGACAAACTTGACGAAATTGTAAAACTGCTTGATCAACAGGGAGTTCAAATTTTCTCTACAGGTGGCACGCTGAAATTTATTCAGGACTTGGAAATCAATGCTACTGCTGTGGAAAACCTCACCGGTTTTCCGGAAATTTTGGGCGGCAGAGTGAAAACACTTAACCCTACTATTTTTGGAGGTATTCTTGCCCGAAGAGATAACGAGCAAGACCTTCAACAACTGGCTCAACACAAAATCCCTACAATTGATTTGGTGATTGTAGATTTATATCCGTTTGAGGAAACTGCTGCTTCCACAACTGACGAACAAACCATTATTGAGAAGATCGATATTGGCGGAATCTCTCTTATCAGAGCCACTGCAAAAAACTTTAAAGACACTTTGATTGTATCTGCCAGAGAGCAGTATGAGGAGCTGATTGCCTTGCTGAAAGAAAAAAATGGGGCTTCTGATATTTCTGACAGAAAACTTTTTGCAGCCAAAGCGTTTCAGGTTTCGTCAAATTACGATACGCAAATTTTCAACTACTTCAACCAAACAGAAAATATTCCTGCTTTCAAACAAAGCATTCCTTCAAGCCGCTCATTGCGCTATGGAGAAAATCCACATCAGAAAGGAACTTTCTATGGCAATCTTGAGGAGCTTTTCGAAACACTTAATGGTCGCGAATTATCATACAACAACATATTAGATGTAGAAGCTTCCATAAATCTGGTTGCGGAATTTACCGAACCTGCTTTTGCGATTATAAAGCACACCAATTCATGCGGTTTGGCAAGCAGAAGTTCTTTGAAAGAAGCCTATGAAGCGGCACTGGCATGTGATCCTACGTCTGCATTCGGGGGAGTTTTGGCCTGCAATAGAAAAGTAGATGCTGCAACTGCCGGAATGATGAACGCTTTATTCTTTGAAGTGCTTACCGCTCCTGATTATGATGCTGATGCGCTCGAAATTCTGAAACAAAAGAAAAACAGAATATTGCTGAAGCAAAAGAAATCGCTTTCCAATACTAAGATGTTTAAGTCATTGCTGAACGGGGTTTTGGAACAAGATATTGATAATGTTTCTGAACAAAGCAGTTCTTTCAAAGTAGTTACAGAAAAAACACCGACCGCAGACCAACTATCAGATTTGGAATTTGCTATCAAAGCTGTAAAGCATCTGAAATCAAACGGAATAACTCTGGTAAAAAACAAGCAACTGATTGGTATGGGTTGCGGACAAACTTCTAGAGTAGATGCGCTGGAATCTGCAATAAAAAAATCAAAAGCATTCGGCTTTGACCTGCATGGAGCAGTGATGGCATCTGAGGCATTTTTCCCTTTCTCGGATTGCGTGGAAATAGCTCATGAAGCAGGTGTGGTAGCTATTTCTCAACCCGGAGGAAGCATCAAGGATCAGGACTCCATTGACAAAGCTAATGCAAACGGACAGTCCATGGTATTTACTGGAATCCGACATTTCAAACATTAATCTGATTGATTAAACTGATTAACAAAGTTTATTCAATCCGTAATTTTTTTGAACTAATTTCGTTTCATACGATATTAAATTTGTGAAATTGCATTTAAAAATATTAACCTCTTTAGTTTTTATACTCTCTGCTTCTGCTGCATTTGCTCAGGAAGAAGAGAAGCCAAACTATTATACCAGACCTGAGTATAAAAAAAATGATGAGCTGAAGCCGACAACCCCAACCTCCGAAACTGAAAAGCCAAAATCACCTGAAAACTTTTCATACACAAAGAAAAAATTCGACTGGAAAAACATTCTTATTGAGCCAAATATTCAACTGTATTTTACGGGCAATTATGTTCAGTTTGGCTTGATGCCTTCTGTGGCTTACAAGGTTTGGAAAAAGGGATTGTTTGTTGGTGGCGCATTAAACTACAATCTGATTTCAGAACCGAGATATGCCTTAAGTAATGGAACCACCAAAAGTATTTCCACTCAGGTCTTTGGTGGCGGGCCTGTAGTTCATTACAGTATTTGGAAAGGATTCTTTGCGCGGGTAAGGCCTGAAGTGCTTGGCATCAGGTATCCTGACAGCTATCAATACACAGGACCAGCTTCAGTGAAAATCAATTATAAAACGCAGTATTTCCCTTATCTATGGCTTGGAGCAGGATATAATTTTACACATGGAAGAAATCTTTTTATTCCTGTAGCTTTCTATTTTGATCCTGTTTATTTCGCCAGAACGAAAAGCATGTACAATCCATATCAGCAAGCCTTCTACATACAATTGGCTTTCTACATTATTTCTCCAAAAATACCTTAGGATTGGTTTATCTCCCCGCGTGTCTTCTTCGCTTATCGGCCGTAAAAAGATAAATGAAAATGAGTGAACTGATTACTGAAAATGAAACGCTGGTTATAATCTTAATCAACAACCAAAACAGATTGTAAAAAGTTCCCGCTTCAATCATAAAATAAGCTCCAAGCGATATAGTGTATGCGAGTAAAAAATATATCAGAAACCATCCTGAGCCTTGAATATAAATATTTGGACTTAGCTCAAACTCTGTTCCCTTGGGTGTGATGACATTAATAAGCATTGGCCTGATATAAGCGAGCAAAACCGAAACGGCTGCATGCATTCCCAATGTGCCCAGCAACATATCTATACTAATACCAATAGCAAATCCCAATATCATCAGTACCCATCGAGGCACTTGAAATGGCAACAATAAAATAAAAACAGGATAGATATAAATATCTATCATCGGATGAATATGAATATTGCTGAAGAAAAGTGCCTGCGAAAAAATGAGCACAACAAGCCTAAGAAGATTTATTGGTATTAAACTCGTCATTTTACTGTTTTTGAAGTAAGTGAATCTAATTCCATAATCTCATTTTTATACAAATGATCTATAACATACACATAGTTGAGATTAGCCATCGGTGCAGATAACTTCACATCAATTTCCAAAAAGTTTTTTTCAGGCTGAGCATGTACTTTAGTCACTCGCCCAATCATGATGTTTTCAGGAAATAAAATCGAGTAGCCACTAGTCACTACAGTATCGCCAATCTGCACTAACACATGCTTTGGAATCTCCTCCAGTTTCACCTGATCAATGCTACTGCCGGTCCAAAAAAGTTGTCCGAAATAATCTGAGTTTTTCATTTTAGCGCTCACCCTAAAATTTTTATTTAGTACCGACATCACTGCCGAATAATTCTCTGTTACTTTCACTACCTGTCCTACAATTCCTTTTTCACAGATTACGCCCATCTGTGTCGTAATTCCGCTGGCACTGCCTTTGTTTAGATATATAAAGTTCGAAGCCTGATTAATACTGTTTTTAATCACCTTAGCAGAAAAATAGGAATAGGTCTGCACCACCTTTGCCAAAGTATCTTCGGCAGTACGCTTTTGATTTTCTATGAAAGCCATTGCATCTATGCCTCTTGCTCTCAACACTGCATTTTCTCTGGCCAAAGAATCATTTGCCTTCCCCAAAGAAAGATATTCTGTAGTAGAGGTATATGCAGCATTAAAATCTCCGGTAACTTTATTGGCTTTATTGAACAGAATAGCCTCGTGAAATCTGCTGTTTGAATAAATCAGATAGAAACAAAAACTCTCAATTAAAAGAAAGAAAATGAATAACCAATATCTAAGTAAAAATCGGATTAGATTTTGCATCTATTATCCTAATTTAATCCATAAGGAATGTAAACTTATCCATGTTTTTCAAGGCAATTCCGGTACCTCTCACCACTGCTCTCAGCGGATCTTCAGCCACATGCACAGGCAGTTTTGTTTTTTGGCTCACCCTTTTATCCAGACCGCGCAAAAGTGCTCCGCCCCCGGTAAGATATAATCCTGTTTTGAAAATATCGGCAGCCAATTCTGGAGGAGTAGTTTCCAATGCTTTGAGTATCGCCTCCTCAATTTTCGAGATAGACTTATCAAGCGCATGAGCAATTTCGGAGTATGTAACAATAATTTGCTTTGGAATACCTGTCATTAAATCTCTCCCATTCACCGCATAATCATCTGGTGGAACATCCAAATCAGCCAATGCAGACCCTACGTTAATTTTAATAGCTTCTGCGGTGCGCTCACCGATAAGCATATTGTGCTGCCTGCGCATGTAGTCCACAATATCAAGCGTAAATTCGTCGCCAGCCACACGAATTGATTGGTCTGCTACAATACCTGAAAGCGCAATCACCGCAATTTCTGTAGTACCACCACCAATATCAATAATCATATTTCCCATAGGTTCCTCCACATCAATTCCAATTCCGATTGCAGCAGCCATAGGTTCAAATATCATTTTCACCTCTTGACCTCCGGCTTGCTCTGCAGAATCCTTTACCGCTCTTTTCTCCACCTCTGTGATACCTGAAGGAATACAAATAACCATTCTGAAACGCGGAGGCAACAAAAATCTTTTTTTACTGAAAATCATTTTTATCATCTCACGAATCATATTCTCAGCAGCATAAAAATCGGCAATTACACCATCTTTCAATGGTCGTATAGTCTTGATATTTTCGTGAGTTTTCTCGTGCATTTGCATAGCTCTGTGACCAACAGCTATTACTTTATCTGTCCTTCTATCTATAGCTACTATTGAGGGTTCATCTACTACCACTTTATCCTCATGGATAATAAGCGTATTCGCAGTGCCCAAGTCAATGGCAATTTCCTGCATCAAAAAATTAAATAATCCCATGCTAAATCAGGTTTGGTTTGAATCCGTCCAAATGTAGGTAAAAACGCGTAAAAATAAAGAATTATAAATGCTTATGAAAAAGAGTGCTTCAAAAACTACTTTTGGGATAAATCTGCTTTATTTTTTTGTGAAAGCGTTTCAAATTAAGAAGCATGATTCTGCTCAAAAAACTGCCAGACAGGATCTTTAGGAACAGGAGCTGTGATTTCGATTTTTTCTTTGGTAACCGGATGCAGAAAAATTAATTTTCTTGCATGCAAAGATATGGAGGCATCTGCATTGCTGCGCTTTGCGCCATATTTTAAATCACCCTTAATGATACAACCCATTTTAGCAAGCTGCACCCTGATTTGATGGTGACGACCGGTTTTAGGCATCACTTCAATCAACTCATAGTGATCGCTGCTGCCAAGATGCCTATAGTTCAATTCTGCTTTCAAAGCACCCGCTACCACCTTATCAAAAGCAGTGGAAATGTTCTTTTGTTCATTCTTTCTGAGCCAATGCACCAGCTCGCCCTGCTGTAGCTTCGGCTTTTCCTGCACCAATGCCCAATATATTTTCTGGGTTTCTCTGTTTCTGAATTGCTCGTTCATTCTGGATAAAGCCTTACTTGTTTTCGCTAAAAGCACCACCCCACTCACAGGCCTGTCGAGTCTGTGAATAACGCCCAAGAAGGCTTCACCGGGTTTGTTATACTTTTCAACCAGATACTTTTTTACTATATCAGCCAGAGTTTCATCGCCCGTTTTGTCACCCTGAGAAAGGATTCCGGCAGCTTTGTTCACGGCTATCAGGTGATTGTCTTCAAATAATATTTCCAGCTCCAAGTTCTATAATTTGTGATTAAGAATAGCTAAAACGATTTACATTTACTTCATCCATAACGCTTTCACTATCAAGGATATGACGACATAAATGGTTGGCAAAATAGGGTGCTAATGAATAACCTTTGGTACCCAGTCCATTAAAAACATAAATATTCTTTTCCTTGTCTAATGCGCCTAAAATTGGCCTCCTGTCTACTGATGAGGGACGAATGCCCACCAATACATCCTTAACCTCGTATGGAGTCTGAATGGTTTCTTTGAGCCATTCCTCCAGTAAAGCAATTTGCGTATCATCAGGCATGGCCGAAATGTCGCCCCTTTGGTACGTTGAACCAACTCTGAAATTCCCGTCAGGCTGAGGGATTATAGTGGCTTTCCCATGTATGATAAAGTTGGTTTTCAATTCGGGAATAGCACAAACCAAATAATGTCCTTTTACCGGAACAATCGGATTTTTTTGAAAAGAATTGCTTTTCAGTATTTCTATCCCCTCACAGAAAATAACCCCACTTTGGTCTGAATCTGTATCAAACTTCTCGCTCACCAGCATACCCTGAATTTCAAAGTATTTAGCTAATGCACCCATCAATGCTGTAACATTAATTTTTGCAGCACCTGCTATAAAAAATCCGCCTTGACCCATTCTCACCTTTCCTATAAATGGCGAAATATCATTATCATCGGAAATATAAGGCTGAAATGAATCGCTTTCAGACCGAGCGCTCCAATCATTAAGCTGGGTTACCGTTTCAGCGATTCTAAAAATCTTGGTTAACTGAAAAAAACTAACATTTAGTTGCTGCTCAATAAACCTGTATGTTTCAAAAGTAAAAGGGAAAATTTCATCGGCCATCCATGTCTTTGCAAATCGGATTCCGGTGATTGGATTAATGACTCCGGCTGCTATGAGTGATGCCGTTTTATGTTGAGGTGAAATGTATATTTTGTGGAGCGCGTTTCTTTGATGAAGTGTCCATGCAGTCATCATTCCTGCAATGCCACCTCCAACTACTATATAGCGTTTCATTTATCTGAAATAAGACAAATCCGGCTTTTCGTTCTTGCTGTCAGGGGTATTGTCAATCGGCTCATTATCTTCTTCCTGATTATCATATTTAAGCATTCTGGATCTCAGAAAAATGAACCAAAGAACAAGAAACAACAAAATAAAAGGAGTCCATGGTTGAGCATATTTCTGAAGTCCTTCCAAACTACTCAAAGCATCCTTGCCGTATATATAAATCAATATAAATGAAAACAATACACCAAAGAGAAAATAGCCGGAAACAAATCGGGATACCCATGTCCATGCCGGAAGGCCTTTTTCTCCTGCCATTTTGTGAATGCGCCAGGAAAAAATAATCATCATTATAATATCAATCATGGTGTGAATTTATAATTTCTACAGATTCTTAAGCAGTTCTTTTGCAGACTCTGTGAACTTAATCACAATCATCTCATAAGAATGGTCAATCATCCATCTTATTTCTTTGGGACTAACATCAGTCTCTTCAGTCGAAACCGTATTCCAATGCTTTTTGTTCATGTGATAGCCTTCCAGCACTCCACTATATTTTTCGCGGTATTCGGGCACAAGACTTTCATACATTTTCAGGTTGATACGCAATGGCTTTGCTTCTAACGGCAATAAAGCAAAAACCTTCTCCATTACTTTAAACACTAGCACATCACCTCCAAAGGGGAAGGATTCTGTTACCCCTTTCTTTGCCAAACAGTAATCTCTTATTTCTTCTGCATTCATTTAATCTTGTCAATACTATAATTAAGAAAATACCTGTTTGCCAGAGGAAACTTGCTGAAAGGACAAGGGTCTTCGTTAATTCCATCCTTCGGGCTGTTCAAAAAATAGTTGGATTCTGAAAGATTTGAAGTTGAATGCAAATTACTAATCTCGCCAAACTCATCATCCATACAGCCTGATAAAAGCATGTGATTGATGCTAAATAATTTCCCTTTCAAATAGAGCTTATTCTTCTTCGTACAAGAAGAATAGGGATTAAAAATATCGCCCATAAAGTAATCTACCCCATCGGCTTCCCACCCCGCAGTGTAAACTCTGAATTTTTTATCACGCGGCAGATAAACGGTAAAGGTGTTATTTAAGTCAAAGCTTTTTTTGGAAGTTTTACCGAGCCCCTTGCTGAGTATTTTGTTTCTCTTTCCCAAAAAATCATTAAGGAATACCCAGTTATTTCCGACATTGGAGAAAATACGGCTTTCGTTCACTCCGCCATAATCATACTGTCTTTTCAAATACAGACTCGTCAATGAAATCTTAAATTCATCAATAATATAGGCTGTATCAATCCCCTCTGCCTCGTCCCAATAGAAATAAAAAGTTTTGGCGTACACATCTACATCATGTCCATCATTGGTACGCCAAGGAATATTGATACATGCCGTGTCGTGAATAATCGCAACGCTTTCTCCTGCCACAAAAGTATTCCCTTTTCTTGTAGCGATTTTATACTTCAATACTGCAGTTGAAGAAGGCTTTGGTAAAAAACTCTTCACCGGAATTTCATAGTCCTTGGAACTCATTTTTACTTTTTGTACAAAGCTCTCACTTCCAAATCTGTTATTTCTCAAAGCTCCTCCATCGCCTGATGCAAACACGTCCACCCTTGAAGCATATTTAAAAGTACTATCGGGAAAAGAGAGTCGCTCCGGCAAGTTTCTTTTTATTGCAACCAAACGGGCAGGATGTATTTCAATATTGGCAGGAGGATGCCCTCTGTCCCATACCAGATGACCCTCTACATGTACCCAATCACCGATTGTCGGCCAGTTCCAGATAACATCGCCTTTTTCGTGACCTGCAGATGCAAAACCACAGCTGCTTCCTGCATTACAAATTTTTCTGAATGGGTTAATCCTATTTCCTGCCCCAAGTCCGCATTCCCATTCTACATGAATCACTCTCCGAAGAGCAGTATCCTTAATACCATTTTCAGAATCATAAACCAAATAAGGCAAATAATTAGTAAACCTGTTATCATCTGTAGCATCCGGAATCACATCAAAATCCATGTCATGCGTGTAATGATAAAAAGGTAAATCTTCATGGCTGACATGTGGACCTCTCCTGCCATCAGTTTTTTCATATCCAATCTTCCCCTCTAAAACTGCTACATAGTTTTCACTCACTACAGGTCGCCACGAAGGCAAAATCAAGCCTATATCATAGGGCTCTTTTAGTTGTAGAAAACGAATAGTATCCCTGCATGATTGCTGACCTATTTCAGACTCGGTGCTTATAGGATGACTCAATAGAGGCTGTGCTTTTGATTGGCTGACAGCAAAACAAACAGCACACAATAAAAAATTAAAAACCCCTCTGAAATACACCTGATTATTTAATTGAAAAGTTATGTTTGAATCCTTTAAAAGTACAAAAACATAACACCTTTAAAAACCTAATTTGGTCTATAAATCACTTATAGCTTTTTTTCAGCTATAAATTTTTACATTCGTTTCACAGAAAACATAAAAATATGGACTTAAAGCAAATACAAGATCTCATTAAAATTGTCACTAAAAGTGGTATTGCCGAATTGAAAGTGAAAGAGGGCGAATTTTCAATTTCAATAACCAATATTCCTTCTTCCGGTCAATTCGTTCAAATACCGCAACAAATTTCAGTTCCCTCAGCTACGGCTAGCGCTTCAAACTATGCTGAAAAAGCAAAATCTGAAGATAAAAAAGCTGCTCCTGCAGAAACTTCAAATGCAAATTTGAAGACCTTCAAATCACCTATGATTGGCACGTTTTACAGAAAACCCGGGGCTGATAAAGAACCCTTTGTAAAAGTTGGAGATACGGTGAAAACAGGTGATGTTTTATGTATAGTAGAAGCTATGAAACTTTTCAATGAAATTGAATTTGACGGAGGCACAGGAAAAATTGTAAAAATATTGATTGATGATGCTTCTCCTGTAGAATATGATCAACCATTATTTTTGGTAGAGGTAATCTGACACTTTTGAATTTGATATTAAATCAAAACCTGCCCGACTTCAAAAAAGTGATATAGACAAAGTATATGTTTAAGAAAATATTGATAGCAAACCGAGGAGAAATTGCCCTCAGAATTATCCGCACCTGTAAAGAAATGGGAATCAAAACGGTAGCAGTATATTCTACTGCTGACCGTGACAGCCTTCATGTTCGTTTTGCAGACGAGGCAGTTTGTATAGGCCCGCCAAAGAGCAGGGATTCCTATCTCAATATGCAAAATATCATGGCTGCCATAGAACTTACCGGTGCTGATGCCATTCATCCCGGCTATGGATTTTTGGCTGAGAACGCCAACTTCGCTGAACTTTGTGCAAAATACGGAGTGAAATTTATTGGTCCCACTGCCTCCCAAATCAGAGCAATGGGTGATAAAATTACCGCAAAGGAAACTATGATAAAGGCAGGTGTTCCCTGCATTCCGGGCTCTGATGGTTTGGTAAGCTCTGTTCCCGAAGCAAAGAAAATAGCTAAAGGTATTGGCTATCCCGTGATACTCAAAGCCACAGCAGGTGGGGGAGGAAAGGGGATGAGAATTGTGACCGATGAATCAGTTTTGGAAAAAAACTATGATGCCGCAAGAACTGAAGCGGGCGCTTCATTTGGGAATGATGCTATTTATATTGAAAAATTTATCGAAGAGCCTCATCATATTGAAATTCAGGTAGCGGGCGATCAATATGGCGCTGGATGCCACCTTTCAGAGCGCGATTGTTCCGTTCAGAGAAGACATCAGAAACTGGTAGAGGAAGCGCCATCACCTTTTATAGATGCTGCCATGCGAGCTAAAATGGGAGAAGCCGCTGTGAAAGCCGTAACCGCCATTAGCTATGAAGGGGTAGGTACTATTGAGTTTCTGGTAGATAAACACAAGAACTTCTACTTCATGGAGATGAATACCAGAATCCAAGTGGAACATCCTGTGACGGAAGAAGTGATGGATTTCGACCTCATAAAAGAACAAATCCTTATTGCATCCGGCACTCCGATTTCCGGTGAACTGTATTTCCCCGAAAAAATGCACGCTATTGAATGCCGTGTAAACGCTGAAGACCCGCTAAATAACTTTGCTCCCAGCCCCGGCAAAATCACAGCACTCCACACTCCAAAAGGATATGGAGTACGAGTAGATACGCATATTTATGCAGGCTATACAGTACCTCCGTTTTATGATTCGCTTTTGGCAAAAGTAATTTGCAGAGCAAAGACCAGAGAAGAGTGTATTGTGAAAATGGAGCGAGCCTTAAATGAATTCATTATAGAAGGCGTTAAAACAACTATTCCTTTTCATTTGGCACTGATGAATAATCCGGAATTCAGAGCCGGAAAATACGACACAGGACTTTTAGAAAGATTTGACTATGTAAAAGCGATAAAAGATTTACACTGGCATTAAAAGAAAAGGACTGCGATGCAGTCCTTTTCTTTTAATGAGAAACCTTCTGAATTCTTCTTCCGCTACAAAGACTAGCCTTCTAGTTAGAAATTGCCGAAAAATTAATAGAACTTACCAAATCGAAGCAGATTATTTCATGCCTTGTATATTCAATTAATGTTAGCTTGTAATTATGCAACAAGGTTACATGAAATTACTGTTCAAAACCATACTGCTTCTCGTGTTGAGCTTCTGCCTCCAAGCCACAGAAGCGCAGAAAAACCTTGTACCTAACGGATCGTTTGAAGATACTATTGCTAATCCACTAGGGGGCGTGATTGAAGATGCATTAGGATGGATAAATTCTGGAGGCACTCCAGATTATTATAACCCAGGTTTTGCTCATTATGGTAATGGGTTTGGGACACCAAACTGCTTTTATAGTGGCTATCAGATTCCAAAGTACGGAAATTCATTTGCAGGATTGGGTCTGACCGCTATTCCTGAACAACCCGCTGAATTCATTGCCGTTCAACTTACCCAACCGATGGTAGTAGGAACCAAATATTGTGTTTCCGCTTATATATCGCAATGTGAGCAATATCCATGCGCTACAAATAATTTCTGTTTCAAGTTCTGTAATTCATTTAAATACTCTGCTTCAAATCCACCAGTTTTAGATAATTTTGCCCACATTCGTTCTACAGCTGTTATTTCAGATACCTTGGGGTGGAATCTTGTGGGAGGTTCATTCATTGCCGATTCTGCCTACCAGTATTTGATTATTGGTAATTTCTTTAATCTCTTTCAAACAGACACAATTCATTGCACAGCCTCAGACCTCTCTTGTTACTATATTGACAATGTTTGTGTTTCTTCAGATTCAATCATCTGTTTAATACCTACTAGTATTGCGAATTCAGACGTACAGATAAATGAACTTAAAATTCATCCTAATCCTGCAAGTGATTTTTTAAATATCGAATTTGAAGACAATAAGACACATCAAATTTCAATTTATAATTCAATGGGTGAGATAGTTTTAGCCTTCCCTGTCAATAAGCAAAGCACTATAAGTATTGCTGCTTTGTCTCAAGGAGTATATTATTTAAAAGAGGATGATTACCCAACTATAAAGAAGTTCATCATTTATTAATCACCCCCTCGGAATATGATGAAGTACTTTTAAGTCCTTTCAATGGCATTAAAAAAAGAAAAGGGCTGCAATTGCAGCCCTTTTCTTTTCGAAAAAACTATGCTTAATTTTATCTTCTTCTCAGAAAAATCATGATATAGTAAACTAAGGTAGCCAAAGAGCCTAAGGCAGCAACTACATAAGTAAGCGCAGCAGATTTAAGCGCATCTTTTGCCATTTCATGTTCCTGAGATGAGGTAAGACCACTATCTTCCAACCAAACCAAAGCTCTTCTCGAAGCATCAAACTCTACAGGCAGTGTGATAAAGCTAAACAGCGTAGTAAAAGCAAAAAGGATAATACCAAACAGTAATACATACACACCAAACACTCCTGCAAATGCCATTAACAGGAATCCCGCCATTATGATCCATTGCACCCAGTTTGATGCAAAGCTAACTGCCGGAACCATTTTAGAGCGCATGGTAAGCCATGTGTATGCATGAGCATGTTGCACTGCGTGACCACACTCATGAGCTGCTACCGCTGCCGCTGCAACACTCCTTCCTGAATATACATCAGGCGAAAGATTAACCGTTTTATCAATAGGATTATAATGGTCTGTCAATTTCCCTTCCACAGAAATTACATTTACATCATTAATTCCATTGTCGTGGAGCATTTTCTGCGCCACTTCTGCTCCAGTCATATTGCCCCTGAAAGGCATTTGAGCATACTTTTCAAATTTACTTTTCAAACGCCATTGAACTAACCAGCTAATAGCGAGAATTACGATTGATAATATCAACATGATTTTATTTTTTTATTGTTTCCCTTTTTATAACAAATCTCATACAAAGTTTCGAAAGCGGAAAATATGTCATAAAAAAACCACGCCTGAGCGTGGTTTTTAAGTTTTTTTTACTCTGACTTAGGTTCAGTTCGTTTCATATTTTCCAACTGCATTTGCTTTGGTTTAAGCTCTTTCGGTAAAGGTTCAGAAAAAGTATTTTGTGCATCATCAGCTGCAGCCTTCTTATTGCCTTTATTAAACTCAAAGTTAAGAGAGAAGCGGAATGTATTATCCAATGGATTTCTCAACGATGTAGTAGGAACTAAATATGAAAGGTGTAAAGCTACAACGCTATATTTTACAGTAGCCCCAACTGTAAGAAACTGTCTTGACCCTTTTGTTTTATCTTCATAGAAATAGCCTGTTCTTACACCAAACATTTTTTTGTAGAAATACTCTAATCCAACACCGAGATTCACTTCTTTGATTTCTTCTGCTGAACCACCCGGAGCATCAGCAAATGATGTAAACATGGCAGAAACAGAAGATTTCTCTCTAAAGTCTGCTACCCCATTACCATTTTTGTCATATTCCGGTTTCACTGCGCCATTATTTCCATTTACATAAAGCTGACTTGCAGGAATTGGAGTAGGCACAAGCAATTTATTTACATCCATATAAGCACTAATGGTATGCTTTTCATCTAAGTGTAAAGAGTATCCAACTCCGATTCCCATATTGGCAGGGATAAAATCTTTCGTAACATTAGTGGTATATGTAATCTTGCTTCCCAAATTAGACAAATTCATACCCACAAAAAGCTGGTGCTTCATTTTATCATTTCCTTTGGTATCAAATGTTTTGTTTACTAACCAAGAGATGTCTCCTGCGCCTGCAATACCCGGCTTAATTTGGTCACCGGTGACAGATGGAGTACCGGGAGCAATGCTTGAATAAATAAATCTAAGGGTTACACCTACAGAAAAAATGTCTGCAAATCTTCTTGAATACCCAGCATCAACTGCAATTTCCTGTGGTCTTCTTGTTCCTAAATCATTGTTTTGCTCATCTTTAAAAACAATATTTCCCAGAGAAAAATAACGCAAAGAAGCATGAACGGTTTGAACATTTTTTATTCTGTAATAACCTGAAAGATTAGCCAGATAAATATCATCCACCAATGACTTTAACCATGGTGTGAAAGACAATCCCACTCCAAAATCTTTTTCGATAAATGCCATTTTAGCGCCATTCAATTGAGCACCATTAGCATCAGCGCTCATAGCAATACCAACATCACCCATACCTCCTGAGCGTGTATCGTTTACAATTCTCAAAAATGGAACTGCTGTAGTAATGGTGTTCACTTTACTTAAATCAAATCCTGAAGTGGATTGAGCATTACCGTTAGGTGACAAAAATAGAGTAGAGATGGCAACGCATAATGCCGTTTTCCTGATAGTGAAATTCATGTTATTACTGGTTATATTTAAAAAATCAGAAGTAGAGTTGCTTCATGCGTGTTGTAAGAGTGAATAACAAATGTAGCTTTTTTGGCAATATTTCCATATAAATGAGGGATTTTCTGGCAATAAAGCATTTTTATTTAAGCAGCACCAGCCTTTGACTTTGATGCGCACTATTTCCCAGCTCATCAGAAACAGCAAGTTTGTATATGTAGACTCCTTTTGAAAGGAAATTACCCAAATTGTCTAAACCATCCCATTCCATGCAATCCACTCTGTATCCATCTGACTGATATGGCGCACTAATCTCTTTGACCAATGCTCCAACCTGATCATAAATTTTAATTGAAACCTGTAGCGGAACATTTGCTCTGTTCGTTTGAAAAGAGAAACAAGTATGATCAAAAACAGGATTTGGATAGTTAAGCACCTCAATCAACGCAAGTTTTGCAGATGAAGCAACAACGAATACTGTTTTATCTTCTGCCGAATTATTATATATATCCCAAGCTTTGATGCTGAGTGTATGAGGTCCTTCAGAAAGCTTTGAGAAAGGATAAGTAACTGTTCCTTTGGTATAACTATTTAATTCCGCCTGATAAAAATTATTCAGAATAATCGGGTTAGGATTATCCTCATCTAAAATTGCAGATATATCGTGTCCCAGACCATTTCCAGTAGTGTTAATTCCGCTTTTATCCTGCAACACAGCATATAAACTCGGACTTTCATCTGTGAGTCCTCCAAACATAAATTGGTCATTATTCATGTATAATTTTACTTGCGGACCATCGTCATCTATGTCAAATGAATCTGCTGAACCTCCTATTACAATGTTATTCTGAAAACCATGAGCATCAATACCACTATTATCCTGAGCATAATAGCTGATTCTTCCGAATCCGGTATTGTAATTAATATCCTTAGGTGCGATGAATGTATATTCAAACTCACCATTAGTTACGCTAGATACACCTTTGAAAAGGATGCTGTTGTATATGTTATATTCCTTAACCGGAACACCTACATCATTACCCAGAGTTTTAAACTTAGATAATTTGTCATATACCAATGGATAGCATACGCCATTGAAAGCTGTGTATTCAGAACCATCCCAATTTTCTATACGTCCCTTAATGGTTACTTTGCTCAATGCTTTAATAGTGTCATGTGGTAAAGAAACAGGCACATCATTTACATATGTGGTAACTACATTATACTCTGGATAATTTAATGACAACGCAGCATCTCCGAGCAATACAAACTTTCTGGTGTTTTCAATATCTGTAGCCCCCATAATGGCATTCTTGGTATTTGTCATCAGCTCACCAAGTGTAGGTTTTCTCCCGGCAATATTTTGAAACAATTTATTGTACAGCGCATTTTGAAGTGCATCATTCGCATCGGAATACACCGCGCGAACAGTCGTAATCAAAGCAATTGCTCCGCCATGTTTGTTTGTGATCAGAAACTCACCGGCTGTTTTTTTCTCTGGATCATCGAATCGGCTGAACTCACAAGTAGCAGTAACAAAGAGTGGAAGACGAACTCCATTTTTAAGATTCTGAATATCGCTGATATTAAATATTCGTTCATGAGCCCAGTTGTTCACCCCTCCATGACCAGTATAGCTTATAACAAGTGTGCCATCATCTATTCGATTCAAGATGGCTTTATTCACATCAGGGTACCTGTCTCCCGCAGGTGTTTTTTGTTGCTGATAAGCATCAAGAATGATTTTTTCTACGTTGTATGCAGGGAAATTTGTCCTGACATATTCACCCAAATGATCAGCCTGATCTTCATGTATGGAGCCGTTATTATCTTCTCCATCATCTCCGATTGTTGTTATAACATTTCTCCATCCACCAAGAGCTGCATTCGACTTATATCTTTCAATTTTTTCTACCACGCCCATTGCTTCTGCATCATTTACTATTGGCAATCGCCCAACGGCTATATCTCCAAGCTGAACGACATTCATGTCTCCACCTTCATTATCATCCAGACATCCATAAAAGTCATCTGAGGTGTATGAACTTAAAGGATATACTGATTGATAGCTTTGATATGTCGGAACAATATTGTTATTGTCCTTAACCCTGTCTTTATAATCAAAAGAACCATCTCCAAACAAAGTCAGATACTTGGGCAACTTAGTGGAGTCATTTCCTGCTCTGTCATAAAACATCTTTACAAAATCGCGAATCGCTGAAATATCTGCTTTGCCTGAACCAAACTCATTATAGATTTTAGCCTTATCGGCTACAATCACGCTCAATCCTCTTGATTGATGAAAGCTGGCTAACTCAGCTGCTGCTGAATATAAATCTGCATTAGTTACAATGATTAAATCCACAACTCCTGTGCTATGCAAATCTTGATTAGCCACCTCACCAATGTATTCAGGAACAGAAAATCCACCATAAATATCCACCGCAACATACTGGCGCAACGAAGATGCTGAAGCAGCAAATGAAAGTGTATTGCCATTTGTAGTATTGTCAATCTGAAAAGGATTTACAGGGTCCGTAATATCCCAAACTCTGACATTTGCACCTGCATTTGACAAATTATATTGATTCACATTTCCGGCACCAACATGTTCTCCGTCTCTGAAAAAAAGCGCATTACCTACAAAATTTAATGCACGTTTAGCCTGCAATTCTATATAGTCAATATATCCAGCAGAAGTAGAACTTTGATCGGGATTATCAAAGGTGTATGTTATATTTTGAAGGTCCCCGCTAGCATTGTATGTACCTGCCTTATTTGATTGATAGTATGCTGCTTTATATGATTGTTCAGGAATTGCCATTGTGCTTTGTGCTGTGATTGTTGCTCCGTTTATCGAAAGTGAAATCGCAGATGCATAGTATGATGAAGCTCCGACAGCAGAGTAATATTTCACCGGTTGGCTGGTAATTATATTCGGAAAATTCAAATTAATACTTGCAGTATTTTTCAAGCTTGTCATTTTATCGCCAAGCCAAGTTCTTCCTGAAGAAAGTAAATTGTACTCCTCCTTTTCAGAAAAAGCATAATCATCAAAAGTGCCTATTGTATTGGTAGGATTTTGAGCAGATGGAACTGATAAAATATATTTGCCGGTTGCCTTTTCGGCAGTAATGAAATAAAATGTTTTGTCGCTGTATATATTTTTTTTGTGCGAAAAAGTATTGGTGGCAGCAGTATGCGCCCATATATCCGGTGACTGTCCATAAAACAAAATATAATCACCGGCATCCATACGGTTGTTACTGTTATTGTCAATTCTCAGTATTGCATTCTCCTGTAAATCATCATATCTAAAATCTGCATTTTTTTCAGGAACCATACCACCTCCGTTTCCAAAAACACCAATCTTATCGAAAGGCGTATTTGCCATATCTGCACTCAATTTATCTTTAATGAAATTGTAATCCAATTTATAGATGCCTTCTCCGCTCACGGCTACTTTAATCCATTTGCCGGATGCCAAAACGGAATTTGATGCATAAGCCCTGGCCTGTCTCTGTCCAAATTTTGATTTTGCTTTAACATCAATATCAAAAGAAATAAGTTGCTCTATACCTTTTGCAGACTTTCTAATTGGTACAATACTAATCTGGGCAAAATTTCTTTTCCTTTCTGTAACCAAATAGCTGGTGATTTTAAAATCATTACTTATGATAGATGCAATAGTTGAATCCTGAATTGAAACATAGAGTTCATTAGAAATAGATACTTCTAAATCTGCATTGCCTGACACAGGCATTTTTACAGAAAATACAGGCAGGTTATTTCTTTCGGGAACATGGATAGCACTTGCAAAGGTTGGAATTGCAATAGCTTTACCACCCACGTTATAGATATTTTTTTTGCTACTCCACCCTATTGTAAAACTTTGTTTCTGGGCAGACAGCAGAAATGGCAAGCCCAAAAAAGCAATTAGATATAAGTGTACTATGGTTTTTAATCGCAACATAATGTCAATTTTTCCGTTATTCGTTTAGTTTTACAAATTAAATAAAGCCAAAAAAACACAGCAATAACGAAGTTTTGTTTTGTATATTATGCCTAAAGTTAAAACAATTAAGCCAAACATAAGTTTAGCTGCATTTTTTTGTGTTTTTTCCTTCGTTTCATTTGGTCAGGATGTGGAGCTTTCTCAGTATTGGACTGCTCCGATGCATATCAATCCTGCTATGACCGGAATTTCTGTTGGTCCTAGAGCATCTGTAAACTATAGAAACCAATGGCCGGAATTAGGCGATGGTTTTAACGGAGGATTTACTACATACATGGCAGGAGTAGATGGATATATTTCAAAAGCTAAAAGCGGAATAGGATTATTGTATACTGGTGATTATATCGCAAATGGCTTACTCTCTACAAACAAGATAACTTTATCATATGCCTTTCAGATCAAATTTTCCAGAAAGCTGGGATTGCGATTGGGAATTGAAGGCTCTTTCATCAACAGAAGAATAAAATGGAATGACCTCACTTTTTCAGATATGATAAATCCTTATACCGGATTCTATAATAATTTTGATGTGCCAAATTCAACTGCAGAGGCTTCACCCCAAAAGCTGAACACCTACGGAGGAGATGCCGGATTTGGATTTCTTTTGTTTAACAGTGTTTTTTATGCCGGTTTTTCGATTCGCAACGCCATCATGCCAAAAGAATCTTTTTATACTCAGTCAAATTCAAGAACTCCTTTTAGAATTATAGCGCATGCCGGAGCTAATTTTAACATCAAGCACGCCATGAGTTATAAGTACAATATTTTCATTTCCCCAAACGTTTTATTTGCAAATCAGGGAAAAAATGCGCAATTCAACGTGGGAGTAATGAGTGGGATAAGTTTGTTTTATTTCGGAGCATGGTTTAGGTATGCTATGCGAAACCCTGATGCCACAATCATCGTATTAGGTATCAGAAAGGGGAAATTCAGGCTTGGATACAGTTATGATATTACCGTTTCTAAAATGGCAGGACAAACCGGAGGCAGTCATGAACTTTCATTAATTTTTAATTGGTCGGGGTCTGATGACAACTCTTTGAATCCCAACAGCGATAAATCATACATTGAATGTCCCGAAATCTTGAAATTTTAACACTTTGTAAATAATTTTTTATATCTTAGCAGACCTTTAAAACCCAAGAGAACAAAAATCATGAAAATGAATTTAAAAAAATGGTTCGCCTTATTGACATTACCAACATTGTTTGGAATAGCATCATGCACTGGCGGAAAAGACAAATCATCAACTACAGGATGGGCATACAATGACCCTAAAAACGGAGGCTTTGAAGTACGCCAGTACACCGGTCAGGTCACTGGTCCGGGGCTTGTGTTAGTACAAGGGGGTACCTTTGTGATGGGAAACACAGAACATGATGTGTTGTATGATTATCATACTATTCCGCGTAGAGTAACCATCAGTACTTACTACATGGATGAAACAGAAGTTGCCAATGTTCAATATCGTGAATATGTATATTGGCTTTCAAGAGTTTTCGGAACTGACTTTCCGGAAATCAGTACTAAAGCTTTACCTGATACTTTGGTATGGAGAGATGAGTTAGCTTATAATGAGCCATACGTTGAGCATTACTATCGCCATCCATCATTTAATTACTATCCGGTAGTAGGTGTTAGCTGGTTGCAAGCAACAGGCTTTGCTAAATGGAGATCTGACCGTGTTAATGAGCGTATACTTATTGACAAAGGGGTTTTGGCAGAGAACCCTTCACAGGTAGGAAGTGATAACTTTAACACTGACGCATACTTAGTTGGTCAATATGAAGGAGCTCAAGGTAAAAGACCTTTAAAAGATTTGAACCCAAGCGGAAACGGAACTAGAAGAGCACAAGAAGAAGATGGTATTTTATTACCTGCATACAGACTTCCTACAGAAGCTGAGTGGGAATATGCAGCTTTAGCTTTAATTGGAAACCAACCGGCATTAGGCGAAGAGCGAATCACAGACAGAAGAATTTATCCTTGGAATGGTACATCAACAAGATATCCTAAATCAGGAATGTGGCAAGGTACTTTCTTAGCCAACTTCAAGAGAGGGCGTGGTGATAACATGGGTACCGCAGGTAAACTTAATGACAAGGCAGATATCACTGCTCCTGTAAAATCATACTATCCTAATGACTTCGGCTTATACAACATGGTTGGTAACGTGAACGAGTGGGTAATGGATGTGTATCGTCCTATGACAAGTACTGATGCAAATGACTTCAGAGCATTTAGAGGTAACGTGTATCAAACTAAAATCATGGATGCAGAAGGTAAGCCTATTGAAAAAGATAGCTTAGGTCAAATCCAATACAGAGATGTTACTAAAGAGGAATCTGCAAACAGAAGAAACTATCGTGATGGTCAAGTTAGAAATTATATAGATGGGGATGAAAACTCAAATGCAGATTACAAATACGGAGTTTCCTCTACTATCAATGATGAAAGCCGCGTATACAAAGGTGGTTCTTGGAGAGACAGAGCTTACTTTATTTCTCCCGGATCAAGAAGATATTTGGATCAGGCTCAATCAACTGATGATATTGGTTTCCGTTGCGCATTGGATCGTGTAGGTTCTCCTGAAGGAAATGAATTTAAGGGTGGTAACCAATTTAAAGAAACCGGAAAGAGAAAATACAGGGGCAGATAATGAATCTCAAAATATTTAAAAATGGCTGACAAAGAATTGTCAGCCATTTTTATTTTTACATCAATCTATATTACTTACAATTCATGGAAATAGCCGAATTATATCTGATTTTCAAAAGCTGTAACGGAGTAACTACCGACTCGAGAAAAATACCACAGAACAGCATTTTTTTTGCACTAAAAGGCAATAGCTTTAATGGGAACAAATTTGCAGAACAGGCTTTAAAAGAAGGTGCTGCCTTCGCTATTGTGGACGAAGAGGTTATTGTTGCCGACTATCTGAAACATAGAGTAATAAAAGTAGCAAATAGCCTTGAAACGCTTCATTCCCTTGGGCTTTATCATCGTGAACATACACCAGCAAAAATAATTGCCTTGACAGGAAGCAATGGGAAAACCACCACAAAAGAGTTGATTGCAACAGTATTGCAGAAAAAGTATAAAACACATGCCACTAAGGGAAATCTGAACAATCATATTGGAATCCCTCTAACCCTATTGAGCATGCCAGATGATACTGAAATTGCTGTAATAGAAATGGGGGCAAACCATCAAAAGGAAATCGAATCGTATTGCAAATATACCAATCCTGAATTTGGATTGATCACCAATATTGGCAAAGCCCATCTTGAAGGGTTTGGTGGAGAGGAGGGCGTTCTGAAAGGCAAAACGGAACTATATGATTACTTGGGAGACGGAAACGGAAAGATATTTATCTCCGACTTCAATGAGAAGCTCAAAAATAAAGCATATGGATTTTTTAGAGATGATCATTCATTCATCTTCTACGGAACAAATCCTAATTCACTCATAAGTGGAACTATCCAACCTGGAAGTGAGTTTTTAAACCTAAGTATTACGGCTGGAAATACAACCGTTGAACTAAAAACAAATCTGGTAGGCGAATATAATTTTGAGAACGTACTTGCAGCGGCATGTATAGGAAATTATTTTGGTATTTCATTACATGAAATTAAAGATGCCATTGAGAGCTATATGCCAACTAACAATCGCTCACAAAAAATAAGGATAGGCAACAATGAAATAATTTTAGATGCCTATAATGCCAACCCAAGTAGTATGAATGAGGCACTTAAGGCGTTTGATAAGATTGATTCCAAAAATAAAATAGTCATTTTAGGGGAAATGATGGAGCTCGGAGAAAACAGCAAAGATGAACACGATAAAATTACATCGCAGGTTTTATCAATGTCGCTACAACTGAAAGTTTTTACTGGAACAGGATTTGCTTTCCTAAGCAGCAACAAAGACATTCTCTATTTTGAAAATACAGATGCACTTAAAGATTGGTACAATAAGCAACAGTTTCAAAATACCATTCAACTGATTAAAGGGTCAAGGAAAAATAAGCTTGAAACTATTCTTGAGGCACATTGAAAAATTGAAATCCAATACCTATCTGCTATTTTTAGAATAGACTGAAACCTAAATCAAACTGCCTCAAATGAAATTCATTTGAGGCAGCATAAAACTTTGATTTTAGGATTAACCTACTTTTACTTCAATCGCTCCTTTTTGTTTTGCTTCTTCAATTTTTGGAAGTGTAACAAACAAAACTCCATTTTTGTATTCAGCAGTAATCTTTGCTGCATCAACAGTTTTAGGCAAAGTGAAATGTCTTTTGAAAGTACAGAAGTTGTATTCTTTACGAGTATATCTGTTACCCCCGTCCAATTTTTTCTCCTCTTTTTCAGCGCTGATGCTCAGAATATTTTCCTCAACACTTACTTTGATTTGTTCTTTCTCAAATCCCGGAGCTGCTAACTCGATTTGATAAGCTTCTTTTGTTTCAAGAGTATTTACCAACGCAGGCGTTTTTATTCCTTCAAAGTTGGCAAAGGCAGGAAACTCGTTTTCAATAAAGCTATCAAACCAATTGTTGATTCTTGGGAAAGCTACTCTTCCGCTTTCTGGTTTTACTGTTATCATAGTCATAGTTTTAGGTTTTTTAATTGTTTAAAACAATTTCCAAACTATGTGCCAATGCAAAAATAAAGACAATATGTCTGTATTTAAATAAATTTAACGCCAAAATGTCTTATTTCGCTGCTTTTTCTTTGCCTTTTTTGCTCCATTTGCTAAAAGTTCCGCCCGGACCGAATTGGAAAACTCGTGAAATAGTAAATCCAAGTCTAAATTGACCTTGAGCCCAGTTTTTAGAAGTATAAGGTAAAAAGTCGTTTTCAACCAACCCTTCGCTATTGGTAACATTTATATGGAACACGTGACCTCCAGTTTCTATTTCAAATCCAAGATTCAAAGTAGGATAAAATGCAGCGCCTTTCAGTCCACGCACCATTGGGAAATACTCTCTGTAAGTAGCATGACTAGATGTAATAGGTAGGAAGTATTCAAATACCATCCCAAAACGCTTAGTGAATTTTGTTCTGCCCGATAAACCCAAAAAGAAAAGTGCATTCTGGTCGTTGTAAGCAACATAATTTCGCCAGATGAAAGTAGGAGAAACCTGCAAAGAGAGCCACTTGGTGGCTTTGCAAGCCACCAACCCCTGAAGCATATATGAAAATCTATGTGCAGCTGGCTCATTTTTCAATAAAGCACCTGAAACAAACGGGTCGTTTTTCATAGAGGAAACCACACCGTTTCCAACAAGTGTGATTGTCAATGGAATTTTAAAATCCGTTGTTTGCTTTAAAACTCGATACTTTACAAATCCGTTGTACAGCTCCTTCATAGGGCCGGCTCCTTTTGTTCTGCCAACACCCACAGTAAGATCATCTAAGATGCCATATTCCAAAGAAATTAAAATGTCTGATGAATTATCTAATCCACCTAATGTATGACCACTCACCCCTTTGACTGCTATATCGCCAAAGCGATGAGAAATTCTGATATCGAGCGCATTTCGCTTTACGGTTTCAGTGGAGTGACCTGAAATGACTCTTGTGGTTTTGAACGTATACCCAACGTATTCGCGTTTTGGCTTTTGCTGATTCATCAAATCATCAACAATATCTTGCTGAGCAAAAATGAAAAACGGAATAAATTGAAATAGAGTTGCGAGGTAGATGTTTCTCTTCATGGATATGTATTCATTGATAATGAAATAGGATATTATTTATTTCTTTTCATACTTCACAAACTTAAAATCCACATCGACTTTGATTTCTTCTGCAATGTTCATCAACACGGCTTGTGGTATTTTAATTTTATGGTCTGCAAGTTTCACAATATACTCTGCGGTGGCCCTTACCGGCACGCCTCCTGCAATTGTGAGTTTGCCTTTAATTTCTCTTTGTTGTTTAACACCGTGCATATCTATTACTCCGACTAGAGTGACATCATACACACCATCTTTAGTAAAATCTATATCTTCTTTGATTACTGCATCAAGAGTGCTGTATGGATATTTATCTGACTCCAGATAGTTTTCATTGAAATGCTCTTCCATGAGCTTTTTTTGAAACGCAAAAGATAGGATAGTAATTTTAGCAAAAACCTTTTTCGTAGATGTATTGAAAGCGCAAACTGTTTTAAGTGAGGTTGCTTCTATATCCTCTAAGGGTGTTTTTGAAAAAAAATGAGTTTTCCCATCTGAACAAATAAATTGCTGTGCTGATACTGTTTGAGCAAAAAGTATCAAACAAAAAGTGCCTGTTATAAGACGTTTCATGATTTCTATTTTTATTGACAGAAGCCTTGATTCTTCCAATCTTTAATAACTTGTATCAAAGAGTCTGCCAATTGTCCTGTAGGTGGCATAACTGAACCACAGCTGCCATCCATTTTACATAATGCACGATCGGCTCCGGTTTTTGCTGTAGTATATGAAGAGTAGTCATAGCCGCTTTGCTGAGTAGCCGCATCATGACAACCAGATGTAGCGCAATTGGCGTCAAGAATAGGTTTCACCTTCACTGAATATTTTGTAGTGGTTGAATCACATTGAGCAGTTACAACGTTTGGATCAGGGGCTTTGTCTTTGGAACATTTAACAACAGTCAAAAGACATAATAGCGTGCCAAATAAGAAGATGGATTGTTTCATAATAGTTTTTATTAAAATTCCTGTACGCTAATTATAACGCACAGGAATTGAAAAAGTTATGAAACTTATAGTTTAAATAAAGGCTTAGTGATACGAGTTCCTCCTGCATTTACAGAGATAAGGTAATTTCCAGAAGACAAGTCAGAAATATTGAATCTCATGTTGTTTTCGCCTTCAGTTAATTTACCATCAAACAATGTTGAAATGCTTGCTCCGCTCAGGCTTATTACTTCTATGGTTGCGTTGCAATTAGCTACTGATTCTATATTCATAGCAAAGTCTCCGAATGTTTGAGTAGGGAAAACTCCAAGACTTGAAACTAATTCATTGTCTTTAATTCCGGTAGATGCTGCAATTGAAGTTGATGTTTTGTATACTTCATCACCTGAATCATTTCCATCTCCATTAGCATACATGCCTACATAATAAAAGTTTACAGGAGTAGTAGTAGCCGGTGCATTCCATTTCCAGATCCATGCCTTTGTAGTATTTGCATTTTTGTGGCTCATATCCTTTGACCCATTTACCAATGTTGTTGTTGTTGTATTTGTAACAGTAAAAGAACCTGCCTGAGCATTGCTGTTGTCCAAAGCTGTCATTGAAAAGCCCCATCGGAATCCTCCAGAACCTGGCAATTCTAATGACATCCAGTAAGTAGTTCCCGGAATATATGTAGTAGCAGAAGTAACTGGTGAGTTAGCCAAATCAATAGAATCAA
>CANHIG010000020.1 GCA_947461105.1 Bacteroidota bacterium
AACTTAACGCTTTCGCTAAGACACTAACTGTATATCGCTAATGTCGAGTTTACATCGTTTAGGGCGTGGACTACCAGGGTATCTAATCCTGTTTGATCCCCACGCTTTCGTGCCTCAGTGTCAATACAGGTCTAGTGAACTGCCTTCGCAATCGGTGTTCTGTAACATATCTAAGCATTTCACCGCTACATGTCACATTCCATCCACCTCGACCTGATTCAAGCTAAGCAGTATCAATGGCAGTTCCGGAGTTGAGCCCCGGGCTTTCACCACTGACTTACAAAGCCACCTACGCACCCTTTAAACCCAGTGAATCCGGATAACGCTTGCACCCTCCGTATTACCGCGGCTGCTGGCACGGAGTTAGCCGGTGCTTATTCCTCTAGTACCTTCAAGCTCCGAAGAATCGGAGTTTTTATTCCCAGAGAAAAGAAGTTTACAATCCATAGGACCTTAATCCTTCACGCGGGATGGCTGGATCAGAGTTGCCTCCATTGTCCAATATTCCCTACTGCTGCCTCCCGTAGGAGTCGGGCCCGTGTCTCAGTGCCCGTGTGGCTGATCATCCTCTCAGACCAGCTACCGATCGTTGGCTTGGTAGGCCGTTACCCTACCAACTACCTAATCGGACGCACACTCATCTTATACCGCCTGAGCTTTAATATTAAGAAGATGCCTTCTTCATATTTTATGGGGAATTATTCTTCGTTTCCAAAGGGTATGCCCCAGTATAAGGCAGATTGTGTACGCGTTACGCACCCGTACGCCACTCGTCAGCGTATTGCTACCTGTTACCGTTCGACTTGCATGTATTAGGCCTCCCGCTAGCGTTCATCCTGAGCCAGGATCAAACTCTCCGTAGTAAAAGAGTTGATTCCTTTTATTCAAAAAGAAAATTATTTAGCTTTTTAGTTGTGTTATTTCTATACTTCTTACCTATATTTCAAAGAACTTAATCACACTCACGTTTGAGTGCTTTTGTGTTTGGGTAATCTTTCGATTTACTTCAAACTGAATAATTTCGAACAATTTGCTTTTAAAAAGCGGACGCAAATATATGTTTTTATTTTTCGCATCTCCAAATTATATTTGATTTTTTTTTGACGTTGTCTCAACGTGTGGGCTTTCGATTAAAAGAACGATTTTTTCGAAAGGGATGGCAAAGGTATTCTTTATTCTCATTTTGACAAATATAATTCCGGATTTTTTAGCGTAAAATTCCTAAATGCCTTATTTTACAATAGTTTCGATAAGAATTATTTTTGGGTGTTTCTCAAATGTCGCGCTTCTAATAGTGATAAATCCCTGAATTTATTCCAGAGATTTACGATTGACCTTTTATTCAAATAACAAAGAATCATAGATGAAATAGAAAATGATAGCCAATGTGATGAGCAATGTCCCTTCAATAGGCTTCAAAATGTGATATTTTGCTTTTGTAAACTGATGGACATGCCAAAATAATTCAGGAGACTTGGCATGGCTGTACGAAAAAATAGTATTTGCAGATACCACACTATCGTGTAAAGCAAAAAAGCCGGTTGCAATACCACCAAAAGACACTAATACAAACAACGCCAAAACAATTAATGCAAGCAGATTATTTGTTCCTAAACGTTTTCTTGTCTTAACACCTAAAATCGTCAGCATGACCATAAATGTACCACTGCCTATAATATCAAGTAGAATATCACTTATTTCAAAGTACATATTATAGTTGGGGTATAATATCAAATACTGATTTAGTTCATCAATTATCATTACTGGGAGTGCAAGTGCCAAGGTTGCGCCTATCTGTCTCGTGAATGGAAATAAAAGGAAAACTAAAATTGCATATTCAAAAGAGTGAATAATTTCAATATTCATCTCAAACATTACCAAGCTGTGCAAAACTAAAAAGACACATGACAACGATAGAAATGTTATTTTAATTTCCCATTGTTCTGAGTGCTTGATCAATGAAATAACTATCCAAACTAACAGGAATACAAACATTATTATTGAAAGCGTCTTCACTCTCTCATTGTATACTTGAAGAGAAAGACTATTCATTGCAATAATTGATAGCTTCACAAAAGAGTCGTGCATGAGCACAACAAATGCGGAGTATGCAAATACCAAAGCGAAATTTAATCCCCTATGATTCTCAAGAAATATAATTCCTTTTTCAAATAATGCACTAGTGTTCATTTCAAGTATTTATAAATGTCTTTATTCCTTCTACTAAGAGATCTAATTCTTTCAACGAAGTAAAAACATTAGGTGTAATTCTAAGTGCATTTAACTGCTCTCGCTTAACGATACTGCCATGTATTTTATACTTTTCAAATAAAAAGCGATCTATTTCATTTGCATCTTTCCCCTCTACGCCAAATGTTGCCAAACCGCAATTCAGTTGTTCATTGAATGGGGTGTATAATTTTATCTTATCGAACTTTGCTATTTTGGAGTACCAATAATTTTTGAGAAAACGTACTCTATGTTCTTTTCTCTTTATTCCTATTGCTTCATGAAAATTGATAGCTTCTGCGATTGCCATTTCCGCAGCAAATGATCTTGTTCCCAGTGATTCAAACTTTCTAATATTATCACTCAAAGGTTCAGGAGAGGAAAATGCAGGCCATATTTTGGCGATTTTTTCTTTTCGAATAAATAAAGCTCCTGTTCCAAATGGAGCGCAGAGCCACTTATGCAGTGACGTAGACAGATAGTCTGCTCCTGTATCTGGAATTGCAAACTCAATATGTGCGAATGAGTGAGCTGCATCTACCATCACTTCGCTGCCCTTTGCATGTGCAATTTCTGCTATTTTCTTTACTGGCAATACTTGCCCGGTCCAATTAATAACGTGAGTGATATGTACCAGCTTTGTTTTATCCGTAATCGCTGTAGCATACTTATTTATGATCTCATCCCCTTTCTCTTCCGGCAAATCTAATTTTACCCAAACTAACTTTATGCCATCTCTTCTCTCTCTCTGCTTCCATGCATTTATCATATTAGGATAATCATATACAGACAACACTACTTCATCTCCTGCTTGTAAAGGAAGACCAGCGATGACCGTATCCAATCCTTCCGTTGTATTTCGAACGAGGGCAAGTTCCTCTATATTGCACCCTGAAATTTGCGCCAGCCTTTCTCTAAGTGATTCTCTTTTTTGATCTAAAATTCGCCACATATAATATGATGGACCTTGATTGCTCACACGCAAATTTTGATCATGTACTTTTTGCACAGAGATTGGCTGGGGACTCACAGCTCCGCTATTCAAATAAATAATCTCTGAGGAAAGGGAATATTGAGTACGGATATATTCCCAATAGTTCTCATCAGATTCCACTTGATTTGGATTGCTCCACTTTGCTACCAGGGAAGCAGAAAGTACTGATATGGGTAAGACCGAAAGGGCCGTGTTGTAGATGAATTCTTTTCGCGATATCATTTAGCTATAATTTAGATTGATAAAGATAATTGAATATAGTCTAGTGTTATTATTCTATAATCCCTAATAATTTTTGATGCCTAAGTATGATATTTACATGCAAACCAAATAATATAAATTCCAAAAAGCTTGAGTTACGCTTTAATGAATTTGACTCCGCGAAAACAAATGAAAACCGTCTATAATATAAGGCACACCGAAAGGCCTGTATTTTGGTCTAGTTATCCAAAAATAAATCGGCTAAAAGTTTTTCCACAGAACAATTTCAGCATTGGTGTAGGTTTGAAAAAACGAATAGCTGCTTTTCACCATACGTGTTGATAAAACACATTGAATTGTTTTTTTAACAAGGATATATTCGTACAATCGTTCACAATTTGTGAGCGTTTCCATAAGATTTAAGAAACATACAAATATATTCAAAACATGGCAAAAAAGCTACAAAAAAAAGGCCTGGAGGTGAAGCGTCACTATACCAAAGAGGGCACGAGTGTTTATGACCAATTCCAATACGACATTCGCAGCAGTGTAATCAGAAATCCGGCAGGCGATGCAGTGTTCGAAATGAACAATGTAGAAGTGCCAAACTTCTGGAGTCAGGTAGCAACAGATATTTTGGCTCAAAAATATTTCAGAAAAGCAGGAGTACCTCAAGCCGATGGAAGTTTGGGGGGAGAAACCTCGATAAAACAAGTAGCTCATAGAATGGCGGACTGCTGGAGACAGTGGGGTGAAAAGTATGGCTACTTTGCGTCTGCAAAAGATGCTGGTGTATTTTATGAAGAGTTAGTTTACTCTATTGTTTCTCAAATGGCAGCACCAAACTCACCACAATGGTTCAACACCGGGTTGCACTCTTCTTATGGTATTACGGGAAAACCACAAGGTCATTATTATGTTGACCCGATTACAGGAGAATTATCCAAATCTACATCAGCGTACGAAAGACCTCAGCCACATGCATGCTTTATCCTTTCTGTAGGTGACGATTTAGTGAATGATGGCGGTATCATGGATTTGTGGGTGAGAGAAGCCAGAATTTTCAAATATGGCTCGGGTGTTGGTACAAATTTCTCTAACATCAGAGGAGAAGGGGAAAAGCTATCTGGTGGCGGAACTTCATCGGGCTTGATGTCATTCCTTAAAATTGGTGACAGTGCCGCAGGTGCTATCAAATCCGGAGGAACTACAAGAAGAGCTGCCAAAATGGTTTGCCTTGACCTTGACCACCCTGAAATAGTAGATTTCATTGAGTGGAAAATGAAGGAGGAGAAAAAAGTAAAAGCATTGATTGATGCTGGATACAGCAATCACTATGAAGGCGAAGCATACAGAACTGTAGCCGGACAAAATTCAAACAACTCAATAAGAATCCCAAATAAGTTTTTCCATGAATTAGAAAGAAATGGGCAATGGGAACTGAAAGGTCGTAAAGACGGTAGAGTAATGAAAACTGTGAATGCCAGTGAACTTTGGGATAAAGTAGCAGAGGCAGCATGGAAGTGTGCTGACCCGGGCGTTCAATTTGATACAACAATCAATGAATGGCATACTTGTCCCGAAGATGGCCCAATCAGAGCATCTAACCCATGTTCAGAGTACATGTTCCTAGACAATACTGCATGTAATCTTGCGTCTTTTAACTTGATGAAATTCTACAATACCGAGACCTTGCATTTTGATGTAGAAGGTTTTGAATATATGACAAGACTTTGGACTATGGTATTGGAAATATCAGTGCTTATGGCACAGTTCCCATCTCCTGAAGTTGCTCAGCTCTCATACGAATTCAGAACATTAGGATTGGGATATGCAAACCTTGGAACATTATTGATGGTTTCAGGAATAGCTTATGATTCTGATAAATCAAGAGCTATTGGCGGTGCTATTACAGCTATAATGACAGGTATTTCATACAGAACTTCTGCTGAAATGGCTGCTGCGCTAGGTGCTTTCCCTGGATATGAAAAGAACAAAAAACACATGATGCGCGTGATGAGAAATCATCGCTATGCAGCGTATAACGTAAGCCCTGATACTTATGAAGGACTTGAAATTAAACCAGTAGGTATTGATCAATCTCCGTGTCCTGAATATTTGCTCAAAGCTGCATGCAATGCATGGGATGAAGCTTTGCAACTGGGTGAGAAATATGGTTACAGAAATGCTCAAACCACAGTTATTGCACCAACAGGCACGATTGGTTTAGTTATGGATTGCGATACCACAGGCGTAGAGCCGGATTTTGCACTAGTAAAGTTTAAAAAACTTTCGGGAGGTGGTTATTTCAAAATCATCAATCAGTCTATTCCTCAAGCACTATATACACTTGGATATAAAGAAAATGAGATTGTAGAAATTATCAATTATGCTAAAGGGCATGCAACTTTAACCGATGCTCCGGGCATTAATCCTGATACATTGAAAGCAAAAGGCTTTGCAGAGTCAGATATTGAGAAAATTGAAAAGCAATTAATTTCTGTGTTTGACATCACCTTTGCTTTTAACCACTGGTCACTGGGAGAGGCTACATTGGAAAGACTTGGTTTCAAGAAAGAAGAATACACTGCAGAAGGATTTAACCTTTTGAGAAGGCTTGGATACTCAAAAGAAGTGATAGAAGCTGCAAATGAATATGTATGTGGTACTATGACTGTGGAAGGCTCTCCATACTTGAAACCTGAGCATTTGTCGGTATTTGATACAGCAAACAAATGTGGCACTAAAGGAACGAGATTTATTCACGCTACGGGACACATTAGAATGATGGGTGCTGCGCAACCTTTCCTTTCAGGAGCTATTTCCAAGACAATTAATCTACCTAATGAAGCTACTGTAGAAGATATCAAAGCATGCTACGAGCTAAGCTGGAAACTAGGCTTGAAAGCAAATGCACTATACCGTGACGGATGTAAGCTTTCTCAACCACTATCAAACAAAAAAGATGATGAGAAAGAAGAAAAAGCAACCGGAGAAACGTCTACTTATCCTTTGGCAAATGCCGGAGAAGGATTCAGCAAGTTAACTCCTGAGCAAGTATTAGAAGCCGCTAGAATTCTGATGCAAGAATCTACAGACACCCAATTCAAAACTGAATTGGCGAGAATAGTAGAACGTAAAAAACTTCCCGGAAAACGTAAAGGATTTACTCAAAAATCAAAGATTGATGGTCAAACAGTATTTGTGCGCACAGGCGAGTACGGTGACGGTAAATTAGGCGAAATTTTTGTGGATATGCATAAAGAAGGTGCATCATTCAGAAGTTTGATGAACTGTTTCTCTATCGCTGTTTCCATTGGTCTACAATATGGCGTGCCTTTAGAGGAATTTGTAACGAAATTCACGTTTACCCGTTTTGAGCCAAGCGGAATGGTAGACCATCCAAATATCAAAAATGCTACCTCCGTGGTGGATTATATCTTCCGACTTTTGGCAATGGAATATTTGGGTAGAACGGATTTGGTACATGTGCCACCAACAATTCTAGAAGAAGACGGAATAGATACTTCTGAAATCAGCACAGAAGCTGAAGGTGAGAATCTGGTAATTTCTCCAAAAGCAACCACTCCTAAAGAATTAGCAAAATCAATGAAAGTAGCTGTGAATGCCGTGAATGAACAAGCAAAAGGCTTGGGCGAAGGACCAACATGCCGTGAATGCGGATATGTAACTATAAGAAGTGGCGCATGTTATAAGTGCCCTAATTGTGGTACGCAGACAGGATGTAGCTAGAATTTAATTTAAATATTTTTCAAAAAGGGACTACAATGTAGTCCCTTTTTGAGTTTACAAAACTAGTATTCAAAATAGTGGAATTTCAATATTTAATCAATCACGAAAGATGGACAAGAGTATATAAAAAGTATTAGCTAAGTGCTCCTTCAACTAAAACAATAACTTTGTTGTTTTGGCATTCTACAAAACCACCTGCGATTTCCAGCGTCTTTATTTCGTTACCGGATTGATACTCCAGTGCGCCTTTTTTAAGTGCTGAAATGATTGGCGCATGCTTTTCCAATAACTGGAAAGAACCATCTACTCCTGGCAATATCACTGAAGACGCTTGTCCGCTGTATAGTTTCTTTTCAGGTGTTAGTATTTCGAGTTGCATGTTTTCGATTGAAATTTGTATGAATTATTTTACGTCTGCAAGCATTTTTTCTCCTTTAGCAATTGCATCCTCGATAGTTCCTACCAAGTTAAAAGCTGCTTCAGGATATTTATCTACTTCGCCATCCATAATCATATTGAATCCTTTTATAGTATCTTCAATAGAAACCAATACGCCTGGAATACCTGTAAATTGCTCTGCTACGTGGAAAGGTTGAGACAAAAATCTTTGTACACGTCTAGCACGGTGTACTACCAATTTATCATCTTCGCTCAATTCATCCATACCTAGGATCGCAATGATATCTTGCAATTCTTTATAACGTTGAAGTGTTTCTTTCACTTTCATTGCACAGTTGTAATGAACATCACCAAGTACATTTGCACTTAGAATTCTCGAAGTAGAATCCAAAGGATCCACAGCAGGGTAAATTCCTAACTCAGCAATCTTGCGACTCAATACTGTAGTGGCATCCAAGTGGGCAAATGTAGTCGCCGGAGCAGGGTCAGTCAAGTCATCTGCAGGTACATAAACCGCCTGAACAGATGTGATAGAGCCTCTCTTTGTAGAAGTAATACGCTCTTGCATCAAACCCATCTCTGTAGCAAGTGTAGGTTGATAACCCACCGCTGATGGCATACGACCTAAAAGTGCAGATACCTCAGAACCTGCTTGAGTGAAACGGAAGATATTATCAATAAAGAAAAGAATATCACGACCGCCTTGAACATCATTTTTATCTCCATCACGGAAATATTCAGCAATAGTAAGACCTGATAAAGCCACACGAGCACGAGATCCTGGTGGTTCGTTCATTTGACCGAAAACAAGTGTTGCCTGAGATTTTGCCAATTCAGCAGCATCTACTTTAGACAAATCCCAACCGCCTTTTTCCATGCTGTGTTTGAATTCATCACCATATTTAATGACGTTTGACTCAATCATCTCGCGAAGCAAGTCATTTCCTTCACGAGTACGCTCACCTACTCCTGCAAACACAGAAAGGCCAGCATATCTCTTAGCGATATTGTTAATCAATTCCATGATAAGTACCGTTTTCCCTACACCTGCACCTCCGAAAAGACCAATTTTCCCTCCTTTTGAGTAAGGCTCTAATAAGTCAATGACTTTTATACCTGTGAAAAGCACATCGGCATCGGTAGCTAAATCCTCGTATGCAGGTGGCATTCTATGGATTGGATATCCTCCTTCTTTGCTTACAGGAACTTGAATCCCATCAATCGCATCTCCAATCACATTGAAAAGTCGCCCTTTAATGCTTTCTCCTACTGGCATTGTGATAGCGGCTCCCAAATCCACTGCATCCATATCTCTTGAAAGTCCATCCGTAGAATCCATCGCAATGGTTCTTACTGCATCTTCGCCAAGATGTTGTTGTACTTCAAGGATGATTTTTTGTCCATCTTCTCGAGTCACTTGCAAAGCATGCATAATTTGGGGCAATTGAGCTCCTTCCGCTTCAAAAGAGACGTCCACTACAGGACCGATAATTTGTTTGATTTTACCTACGTTAGCCATTGATATTGTAAATTATAATTTTTGAAAAGCGGTGCAAAGATAACTTTTCGGGTAAAAAATCAAAGGGATTACTTTATTACTTTTGATAAATTACTAATAGTTTTTTAACAAAATTAACTTAAGACTGATTCTTGAGTTAAATGGGGCGTTGTAATTAAGGAAATTAATATTTTTTCCCTTTCAGCATGGGTACAAAAGCACAATCGATAAATTGCTCTTCCTCAAAATTGTTTTCTTCTGTCTTAGTAATTCTACGCATAATAGTCTTCTCCCCTTCTTCCAAAGGAATAACCATTTGACCGCCTTCTTCCAATTGCTGCAATAGCTTTTGTGGAATTTCGGGCGCAGCGGCAGTAATAATTATTTTATCGAAAGGTGCGAAAACAGGAAGCCCTAAAAATCCATCTCCAAAAAAAGTTTTTACGGAACCATATCCAAGCTGCCGGAGCAATGTAGGTGTTTTATCAAAAAGCGATTTCTGGCGCTCTATGGAAAACACTTTTGCCCCCATTTCTATAAGCACAGCCGCCTGATAGCCGCTTCCAGTACCAATCTCCAGCACTTTATCCCCTTTCGCAATTTCCAGTAACTCGGTTTGATAGGCCACAGTAAAAGGCATTGAAATCGTTTGTCCATTACCGATTTGAAACGCCTTATTTTCATAAGCTGTTTCATCAAAAACAGAGTCTTTTCCCAAAAAAAGATGTCGGGGAACTCTATTCATTGCTTCAAGCACTCTTTTATCTGAAATTCCTGCATCTGCAAGCTTTTCAATCATCCTCTTTCTAAGCCCCTTATGGAGATATGTATCTTGTCCCATTTTCAATATTAGCGATTCAATCAGTGCATTTATAAAAACAATTTCCACCGAAATCCTAAATGAACTAAAGTATATACAATTGAGCGTGTTTGAATTGGTAGAACAGTAAATAATTGAAAGGCTTATTACAAAAAATCCTGAATACTTTGCCAAAGGGATTCAGCAGATTTTTGCCTGGTAAATCTTTTGCAATTTTCATGTCCGAGAGCAACTAATTGCAGCTTGAATGCACTATCGGAATAAATCTTCTGCATAGCAGCAGCGATTTCAAGATAATCTTCAGGATTCACCAGAATGGCTGCCGCTCCAGCTACCTCAGGCATTGAGGATACGTTTGAGGTAATAACAGCTACCCCTGCTTGCTGCGCCTCAATAATTGGTATACCAAAGCCTTCAAAAAGAGATACATAGCACATAGCGAGTGCTGATGCTACAATTTTGGCTGTGACAGAAGATGGCTGATGACCTAGAAATACCACATCGTTCTTATGCGTCATATTGGCAAGAGCAACATCAATATCACCATATTGCCATGCTTTCCTACCTATCAAAAGAAGTTTAACATCGCTGCTATTTGATGACTTGAAATGCTCGAAAGCAATCAAAAGTTGCTTAGTGTTTTTTCTAGGATGCATGGAGCCTACATAAACAAAGAATTCCTGCCCATTTGAAAAGAGCGCTCTTGTTTCTAATTGTTCTGAATAGGATATGGGTCTGTAACATTCATTTGCAACATTGTAGACAATATCAATTTTAGAATTATCAGTTTTATAAAGGTCTGCTATATCTCTTTTTGTATAGTCAGAAACTGCAATAACTTTTTTGGAGGCAGCAATATATTTTGGAGTAAAGTATTTATAATATTTCATTACCAGGCCTCCTATGTGCTTTGGGTAGTGCTCAAATGCCAAATCGTGAATCACTGTTACTTTAGGTACAGTGCTATTGAGTGTTGTAAATGCATCCATAGACAAGAACAGGTCAGGCTTATTATGGTATAACCAAAATGCGACACTGCATTCAAACCATAAAAACCAGAGAAAAGGATGTCGTGCAGGTGGCGAAAGAACTATACCTTTTACATTTTCTGCAAAAATAAAGTCGGGGTCGAATTTACGATCAAACAGAAAATAGAAATCTACTTCGGGATGCTGATACACCAACTCCCTCAAAATTTCATTAGTAAAATAGCCAATGCCTTCAAGCTTCCCTTTGATAAGGAACCTTGTGTTTACAGCTATTTGTTTTCGTTTGCTCATGTATGGCAATATTAAGCTCTTTAGCCAAAGTTTAATAACAATTTAGAAAGGCATTTGACGTTTAAGCAAGATTGCTTTACTGTTTAAGCAAGCAATACAATATCAAATTGCTTTTTATAGATTTATGCTTTAGTGCAACAAAAAAACAATGCGGAAAAAATTTGTTGAGAACCTTTCATTTTTGCTGATTTCTAATTTGCTGATTAAGCCGATTTGGATATTTGGGATAGACCGCAAAATTCAGCTGATTATAGGTGCTGAGGAATATGGGAACTATTTTGCCGCAATGAATTTCTCATTTTTGTTTTCAATTGTTCTCGATTTGGGAATTAATAATTTCGCCAACCGAGCAATATCACGAACACCCGCACGTGCAGGCTCCTATCTGTATAATTTACTGAAAATAAAATCTCTAATCAGCATACTGTATATACTAATCACGCTATCTGTGGCCTATTTTTCAGGCCTAAGTGGGCGAATGCTGGGTCTTATTTTAATACTCAGCTTCAATCAACTGTTGTTGTCCTTTATTCTGCACTTCAGAGCATATATCGCTGCATTGCATTTTTTCAAAATTGATTCTCTAATCTCTATTACAGACAAAGCTCTTGCCATCATTTTGGTAGTAGGATTATGGTATTTCTTTCAAATAGCCACCTCTTTCGATACAGTTTTGCAGTTTGTCTTTAGCCAAACAGTTGCACTTTTTGTCACATCCTTAATAGCATATTATTTCTTGAGTCGGAAAATTCAATGGAGAACAGAACAATGGTCTCCCAAGTACGTAAAAGCTATCATACTGCAATCATTGCCTTTTGCGCTTCTTGTTCTCCAAATGACCGTATACGGCAGAATAGATGGCATTTTACTCCATAGACTTTTGCCTGATAATATCGCTGAAACCGGCATTTACGCATCAGGATTCAGACTTTTAGATGCGGCAACACAATTTGGCTATTTATCAGCTACTATTTTACTGCCTCTTTTTGCCAAAGGATTTAAAAATCGTACAGATTTAAGGCCACTAGCGGGGCTGAGCTTTCTAATAATGCTGGCAGGTTCTTCACTACTGGCAACCATTTGCTATTACTACAAATTTGAGATAGTAACACGACTCTATCACACAACTGATTTTCGTTATGCAGAGGTGCTTTCACTGTTGATGTTTACTTTCATACCCATCTCTTCTATATATATATTCGGTTCGCTGCTCACCGCAAAAGGCAATCTGAAAGTATTAAACACCATAGCCTTCTCCGGAATTATTTTTAATGTATTACTCAATTTCATTTTCATTCCATCTGAGGGAGCTCTGGGAGCAGCAAAAGCTGCATTAATTACGCAAACTATTGTAGCTGTGGCTCATATACTAGCATCTTACAAAGTATTATTTCCTGAAAAAGGAGCGAAGCAAAGTCTCTGAACAAAATATTTATAAATTAGCACAAAACTAACACATGCCTTCACAAGATTACAACCTGATTCACGTATTGAACATACTCAACAAGTGGAAGAAAAATATTGGAATTTTCGTTATTTCAGCAACAATAGCGACTGCCCTTTTTTCCTGGTTTTTCTTAGATGATTATTTCTTATCCTATTCGCGCTTTTATCCTGTAAATTTGGCCTACACAGATAGGTCTTACATGTTTAGTGAAACAGGTGTAAATATTACTTTTTATGGAGATAAAGATGATGTGAACAGAACATTGACTATTGCCAACTCCTCAGAATTGGCTCAGTTTGTAATAGACAAATACAATTTAGCAGCTCATTATAAAATTGATACCACGAAAAAATATTGGAAAACAAAAGTCAAAAAAGAGTTTGAGTCAAACTACAAAGCCATAAAAACAGAACAAGGCGCTGTAGAAGTTGCCATTTATGATACAGACCCCCAACTCGCCAAAGATATTATAGAAGACTATCTGGTGAAAATTGATGAAGTAAACCGATACAGAAATAATGAAGCAAAGAAAACACAGCTTGCTTTATTTGATAAGCAAATTGCCCATCTTCAGAGAAAAGCAGATACCTATGCTGATACTTTGGGGGTGTTGGGGGCTAAATACAAGATTACTGTCCATGCTGTAGCCGGTAATCAGGTGGTAGAAGGCAATGATTATGCTGGAGTTCAGGTATTTAAAGTAATCATGGAAAAACAAAAAAGCACGCTTGAGTTGATGAATAATATGACAGAAATTCAAGAGCAAATTCAGTCTTCAATTGAGGCTAATACCATGTCTCTCTCCATATTAGATAAACCATTTGTAGCTGACAGAAAAGAAAAACCTAAGCGTTCTATCATAGTGCTTACAGCTTTATTTCTGAGTTTAGTTACTGCAATATTTGCTGTTTTAGCCATTGAACAATATAGCGAGATACGAAGCCAGATTGTATGATATCCTCCACTTCAAAAAGTGATATTCAGATTTTCTACGCATTCTGTTTGAGCGTATTTGCATTGTTTTTCGCTGGATTGAAATTGGATATTCCTTATCTGGCATTAATTCCATTTGCACTCTTGCTAATTATTTGGGGCATCTCAAACTATAAATCGCTATTTATTCTACTGATGGCAACTTTACCAATATCAGTAGAATATTATTTTTCATCGAGCCTGGCAACAGATTTACCTACAGAGCCCTTAATGATAGGACTAAGTATCATTACGCTTATACTCCTTTTTGCAAAGGTTGATTTACTTCCACTAAAAACATTTCGCTCTATCCCCCTATTCATACTCATGCTTCATTTATTCTGGATATTTATTTGCGCGATAAACAGCGAGAACTTTCTATACTCCATTAAAGCATTTCTCTCAAAAACGTGGTATATACTACCATTCACAATTTTGCCGCTCTTTATTATTCGTTCTATCATAGACATCAAAAAGATTTTCTGGGCTATTTATATACCACTTACTATAGCAATCATTGTAACCATGCTCCGCCATGGTATCATTTACAAATTTGCATTCGATGAGATCAATCATTCTGTAGGCCCTTATTTCAGAAACCATGTGAATTATGCAGCTATGGTTTCCATATTTTTTCCTTGGCTATGGCTTGCAGATGACTGGTATGAAAAAGGCTCCTTTAAAAGAATACTGATACAAGTTTCAAAATTACTTTATATAGTTGCTATTTATTTCTCATATACTCGAACCTGTATGATTGCCTTAATAGCCATGATTCCATTTTTCTTTGTAATTAAATGGCGGCTCATGAAGCCTGTTGTAATTGGAAGTTTGATTGTAGCTTCTATGGGAATATACTCATTGCTAAAGGACAATTACTATTTAAAGTTTGCGCCAAACTTTTCAAAAACCATTTACCATGATGACTTCTCATCACATCTTACTTCTACATTTGAAGGAGAAGATGTATCTAGTATGGAGCGTGTCTATCGCTGGGTAGCAGCTATTCAAATGGTAAGCGACCGACCATGGATGGGCGTTGGCTCCGGAAATTTTTATGATTATTATAAAAAATATTCGCTGAGTGATTTCGAAACATATATTTCGGATAACGAAGAGCGATCTACTGTTCACAATTATTTTTTACTGATACTAGCAGAACAAGGTAGCATTGGCTTGCTGATATTTTTTTTGCTTACTGTTGCTATTTTTTTACAAGGAGGCAAACTATACCAAACGCTCCCTGAAAAAGAAGCTCGTATAGTTTTAATTTTGACGCAAAGCATGATGGCAATATATATCAACCTGCTGCTCAGTGATATGCTAGAGAGCGATAAAGTAGGACCTTTTTTCTATCTGATTATCGGCCTAATGGCACTTTTTCAATATAAGATTCTGAAAAACACTGAGGTTGCTTAATCAAATCTGATGCACATCATAGAGATATCATCATCAAACATATCTTTCCCTGAAAACTGCTGCACCTGCTGAATAAGTTTTACAATAAAAAGCGACATATCTTCAGCGTTATTCTCTAGAATAAATTTCTTAAGATTTTCCGAACCATAGAGATTATAATACTTATCAGAAGCTTCTGTCAACCCTTCCGTACAGGTAACCAAAAATGAACCCGGACTAAGAGATATGGTATCTGCAATTATAGAAGGGAGTTTTTTTATAGCTCCCAAAATACTGCATCCTATTCCAAGCTCACTCAGATTTCCTGATTGGAGCAATATCGGTGGATTGTGGCCTGCATTGATATACTTAAGAGTGTTTAGTTTTTTATTGTATTCGGCAAAGAAGCCGGTAATAAACGCATCGCCTTTTGTTACTTCATAAACACTTGTGTTGAGCTCTGAAATAATTTCAGGAAGAGTGCCTTTTTTCTTAATAGTGAGTCTGGGATTTGCCTGAAAATTAGACATTATCATAGCAGCGGCTATTCCCTTTCCGGATATATCGCACATGCAAATAAAATACTCGTCCTCAGAAAACTCAATAAAGTCGTAATAATCGCCACCAATCTCTCTGAATGGCTTATAAAAAGCCGAAACCTGGAACTTGTCACTTTGAGGAAATTTTTTGGGCACCAATACACTCTGAATCATGGATGCCAGAATAATGTCCTTTTTAAGCAGCTTTTGCTCAGTCTCCTGCTCATACAATCTCTTATTTTCATGCGCCACACGTATCATGTTTGTGATAGTTTGGACAAATTTAAGCCGATCATAAAAATCATTATTCTCCTCAAATTCAAAACCACCTATAAAAGCAAAAGCGATTTTTTCTTGCTTATTAATAACCGGAATTAGATGACTAAACTCTGTATTATTTTCAATATGTGAGATATGAATCAAATTGTCATATGACTCCATAAACACATTAATATTTTCCTTTAAAACAGACACCTCAATATCGCCTTGATAGGATACACTCTCCCATTCTCCTTCTTTATTTTTGAGGATTAGCGCCCATTTTTTATGCCAAGCTGGGCATATATTACAGCTTCCAAAATTCTCACCAAAGCTGCTAAAGGAATATTCTGATTTATAGCTTTTGTAACCTCAAGTATTGCATCAATCTGGCTTTGCTTGAGCGAAAGCATAGGCTCAAGTGTAATTAATCTGCTTCTGAAAAAAACATTTTCTTGTTCCAGTTACTCCATAATCCTATTCGCTACTTTTCCCTTTTACATCGAGTGCATCTCTAAGCCCATTTCCAACAAGATTAAAAGCAAGCACTAATATCATGATAGCAATTCCCGGAGATAATGCCAAAAAGGCTTTGTCTGAATCAATAAAATCGCGGTATTCATTGAGCATGCCACCCCATGATGGTGCGGGTGGCTGAATACCAAGACCAATAAAGCTCAAGCCAGACTCTACCAATATTGCATTCGCAAAATTAGAACAAGCTACCACAATTATTGGCCCCATAGCATTGGGCAATATATGTTTGAAAATCGTTCGGACATTACTAAAACCCATGCTCGTTGCAGCAGTTACAAATTCCATTTCTCGAAGTAAAATAAATTGCCCTCTGACAAGTCTCGCAACATCAACCCACATGGTAAGCCCCACTGCAATAAATATTAAAAGCAGCTTGGATTCTATAAGTCCGCCAACCCCTACATATAATCCCATCGCCAAAAGCAAAGTAGGAATTGCCCAAAAAACATTTATAAGCCACATAATTCCTTCATCTATCCAACCTCCGAAAAATCCTGCAAATGCACCAAGTACAATACCAATAGCTAAAGAAATTAATACTGCTATCATGCCTACAAAAAGAGAAACACGCACACCTAAAATCAATCGGCTAAGAATATCTCTGCCAAACCTATCTGTGCCTAGTAGAAATCGCTTTGAAACAATTTCCGGATTGCCTCTTTCATCTATCCGCAGCTGACTTTTTGAAAAAACCTTTTCCTCAGAACTGAAATTAATACCCTTATATACTTGAGCTAAAACATTATCTCCCTCCACTTTTGCTTCAAGTATCGGCACAAAACTATAACCAGCAACTCTACCGAAGAAAAAGGATTGCAATATATTACCCTCAACAGGAGGAATCTCCTTTTTTAATTGAAGCATAGAAACTTTAAATCCCGGAGGATGTGTTTCTAATTCCAATATCTGTTCATTGGCATCCGGTGTGTTATCAGGAGCAATCTGATATGCAAACACAGCCACAACGGTACTAAGCAAAATCAACACAAAACCGACCATTGCTGATTTGTTTCTTTTGAAACGCGCCCTTGCTTTTTTATTCAATGAATCACTATTGCTCATTCCTATCGGTTTATGCTTCTGCCTTTCCAAATGTATGATTTCTTGAATGAAAAAACACCAAAAAATACCACATAAACAGTATGAAAAAAATCCATCAACAGCAACCATACATATAGCCGTTGCTTTCCGAAAAAAATAATTTGAGCATGAAGAATAAATGTATCTAAAAGCACTTTTACACCAAAAATAACAACTGAAATAATAAGGAGTTTTGGCTGAAACAATGAAAGCAACAACATCCCTAACACTAAAAAATTAATCAAATAAACTCCTGCCAAAAAAAGTTGTACCGCCCTATTGGAATAGGATTTGCTTTTGCCAGCCCATCTTATTCGCTGATTGAAAAAGTCCATAAAGGATTGCTGCGCTTTAGTATGAACAATGGAGTTCTGATTCTGACAGTAAGTCACAGAATGATTATTGGCAATAAATTTCTGCAATAGAAAAACATCGTCTCCGCTATATTCCTTCGCATTTTCCTGATAAGGTTTTAACTCTAAAAATAAATCTTTCCTGTAAAGCAGGTTTGCACCATTGTTGAGCATAGGTAGTTTCACATCTATTGACCATTCTGTCATAGCCATCATAGCAAGCAAATCCATTTCCTGAAACATGTTTAGTAAGCCTGATCCCGATTCAATTGCGACTGGACCACAAACCATTGCTGCATGTGTATTTCGCGCACAATCAAACATACTTCTCACCCATAGTTGGCTCAATCTGCAATCTGCATCTGTAGTCATTATTATTTCTCCTGAAGCCATATCGGCTGCGATACTAATTCCTGCCTTTTTATTTGGAATTAACCTACATGATTCATCCAAATATTTTTTCAAATCTATGATCTTAATCTTTGGGTTTTGAATGGCCAATTCAGAGAGAATTTGCAAGGTATTGTCATCACTGAAATCATCTATAATGATAATTTCATAAACGCCATCAAATTGCTGAGTCAACGCGTCATTAACGACATTGGAAATGTTTAAGGCTTCATTACGGGCGCATATTAATACAGTGACATCCATTTATTTGCAATTTATTTATTTATGCCATTATTCGAATCAAATTTATTTAGTATGTTTTCTTCCGAATTTAAGGCAGTAGTTTAAAACGCATACAAGCGCATTGATGAGTAAACGAATATTCCTTATAACTTTTTTTGATATCCAGCACCTTATCAAGCGCTGCTGTATCAGATTCTGTGACTACCTCAGATGTTATTATTACGGAAGCTTTAAAGGAATTGAGAAAAAATGAATTTGCCATTCCTATTCGAATTTTCGATGCTCAGTATTTTCAACGTAAGCAAATTACTAATGTACAGGATGCGCTCAGAATGATCCCCGGAATACAATCAAATATTGACGGTGCACTTGACGGGTCAGGTGACATAGAAATAAATGGACAGGAAGGCAGCTATACATTAGTAATGCTGGATGGCATATCGATTTCCGGGGGCAATGCCAATAAAATAAGGGTTGTTACTTTCGGACAAAATCAACAAAAGTCATATCATACTTATGCTTCTCATCTGAATGTATGAATTCCTTTGTTTCAGCTATCCACTCCTCATTATCAATGGCTGGGAAAAAAGTATCGGCCTCGAAGGTATGATGAACAATCGTGAGATAAATCTTATCGGCCATTGGAAGTAGTTGCTCGTAGATTTTCCCTCCGCCTATTACCATCAGCTCAGATTCGCCATTTTGCTTTGCAATTGCAATTGCGTCAACAATGGATGCTACGGTGAAGCAGCCCTCAAAATTCCTTGTTGAATTTGTAAGAACAATATTAGGTCTCCCCGGGAGTGGCCTGAATTTTTCAGGAATAGATTTAAAAGTTTTTCTGCCCATAAGCACATAATGTCCCCATGTGATTTCCTTAAACCGCTTCATGTCTTTAGGCAAATGCCACAACAAATCTCCATGGTTTCCTATGGCATTATTTTCTGCGATGGCTACAACCAAAGATATTTTCATCAGAAATTATCTTTAGATGGATTATAGAGCTTAAAGAGCAGGTCTTTGGCTCTGAAAAGCTGTGCTTTTAGTGTTCCCAAAGGTAAGTCGACCTGCACAGCTATTTCTTCGTAGGATAACTCTTCGAAATATCTTAGCTCAATGAGCTTGAGCTGCTTAAACTTTTGAGGAAGCTTATCAACTATTTCCCGCATTTGTTTTACCTTTTGTTCTCTGATAATTTGCTCCTCTGGGTCGGCAGATTTGTCTTTCACAATTGCATGGACATGAATATTTCTATCTCCTTCCTTAATAGTCTCTTCGATAGGAGTCAGTAATAGTTTTTTCTTTGTGATAAAATCAATACAAGAGTTTGTGACAGTTCTGAATAGCCAGGTGCTAAATGCAAAATCTTCCTTGTAATTTTCTATATTTTTAAATGCCTTTGAAAATGTGACCATCAAAATATCCTCTGCATCGTCCCTGTTATGAACCATTTTTAAAATAGTGAAATAGATATACTTGCGATATTTTTCCATAATAATAGAAAACGCCTGCTGGTCACCATTCCTCGCCTTTTTTACCAGCTCTAAATCGTTTTTCTTATCTATTTCCATTTGTCAACGCGTGAGAATAAGGACTTAAAGAATAGTACAACAAGATTCAAAACAAAAAAGAAATCCAATATTATGACATACGGAATAAGGTCATCATTGTTTAGTTTTGTTGCAATTCTTGAGTGAATTATGAATTTGATGAATAATAATGATGTAAATAAAGGTAAGATATAAGCGTAAACTCCCAAATCTAGAAAACACAGAAAAGGCCACAGATAATAGAGCAAGTTTGCCAAAGCGAAAAGGGTTAATAGAAATTGATGTGATAGCTTGTAATGGAAAGCAGTCTTTGTATGTCTTGCTTTTTGATTCATCCATTCTCCGTAATTATCTTTTGGAGCAGAATATATGAATGAGTTTTTATTTATTGCTATTTCAGTTGTGGCTTTTGTGGCTTTGGCATTAATAAACAAATCATCATCCCCACTCAATATTTTTTTGGTAGCCTCTTTTTCCTCCCAATTCAAAAACTCGCTTTTCCTGAATGCCATATTCCTTCCTACTCCCATGTATGGAATTCCGGCAATTGGATAACTCAAATATTGCATGGCGGACAGGACATTGTCATATCGAATTAGCTTATTGATAAAAGTGTTTTCCTTGTTGAATGGCGCATATCCAATTACAAAATTTGTTTCTCGCAAAAACTCGGCAACCAGATGCTTCAACCAAAGCGTATTAGCCGGTTTGCAGTCTGCATCGGTAACTACCACAAGCTCATGAGATGCAGCATGAACACCAACTTTAAGAGGAAATTTCTTTCCGGGCAGCGGTTTTACCACATCTAATTTAATATTAATTAGTCTGATATTCTCATTTCTGTCACAATAATATTGCACTACTTCACCTGTCTTGTCTTTAGATTGGTCATTCACCACTATTACCTCAAAATCAGGATACTTCTGAATCAAAATCACTTTAAGATTTTGCTTCAGGTTTTCTTCTTCATCTTTTGCGCAGATTACTATGGAAACTTTTGGCAACAATTCCGGTGCATATTGCTTAGGCTTATAGAAATACAATCTGCTAAAGAAGAAAATATAGTAAAATAGCAAGGTGCTGCAAATGACAATATACGCTATCAGTATCCAACTCATGATGCAAATAAATAAGAAAGAACTTTAGATTGCAATTTAATATATCAACAAAACACATCCCTTTTTCATAAAGTATTTCACTGAAATAGACAGCATTGGTCAAAATCATAATTAATTAATGCTAAATGTTATTTTCACAGCGTTTATGAGTTTCGAATTAATAGCCAAGGACAAAGAATCAAAAGCCAGAGCTGGTGTTTTCAAAACAGACCACGGGTCTATACAGACTCCGATTTTTATGCCCGTTGGCACAGCCGGTACCGTGAAAGCAGTTCATTTCAGAGAACTTGAAAATGACATTAAGGCTCAAATAATTTTAGGAAACACTTATCATCTGTATCTGCGCCCAGGCTTAAAAGTATTGAGCGAAGCAGGCGGTCTACACAAATTCATAGGATGGGATAAACCCATACTTACGGATAGTGGGGGCTATCAGGTGTATTCCCTTTCAGATATCAGAAAAATAAAAGAAGAAGGTGCCGAGTTTCGTTCTCACATAGATGGATCAAAACATTTTTTTTCGCCTGAGTATGTTATGGATATTCAGCGCACTATTGGAGCAGACATCATTATGGCATTTGATGAATGCACCCCATATCCCTGCGATTATGATTATGCCAAACGCTCGATGGCGATGACGCATCGCTGGCTCGACAGATGTATTGACCGATTTAATACCACCGCACCTTTATATGCTTATAATCAATTCCTCTTTCCCATAGTACAAGGAAGCGTATATCCTGATTTAAGGAAACGATCTGCGGAATATATCGCTTCAAAAAATATGCAAGGTAATGCAATCGGTGGTCTATCTGTTGGCGAACCGGATGAAGATATGTATTCCATGACAGATTTATGTTGTAGTATTTTACCTCAGGAAAAGCCTCGTTATCTGATGGGTGTGGGAAGCCCCGCTAATATTCTGGAGTCTATTGCGTTAGGTATTGATATGTTTGACTGCGTAATGCCTACAAGAAATGCCAGAAATGGAATGCTGTTTACCACTCAGGGCATCATCAATATACGTAATGAAAAATGGAAGAGCGACTTCTCTCCTATTGATGAAAACAGTCCTTGTGAATTGATGCGCAACCACACTAAAGCATATTTGCGTCATTTGCATCATTCCGGTGAAATGCTGGGGGCACAAATAGCTACGCTCAACAATCTCAGCTTTTATTTATGGCTGGTTGGCGAAGCCAGAAATCAAATTTTACAGGGCAGCTACAAAGCATGGAAAGATATAATGGTGAAGCAGCTGATGACCAGATTGTGACCACATGAAAAAAATTGACTGGTACATATTTAAAAAATATATCACCACATTTATTTTTATAATGGGGTTGCTTGTAGCTATCACCATAGTAATTGATATTTCAGAAAAGATAGACAGTTTGCTTGGTGCAAACATTCCTTTGAACGCCATAGTTTTTGAATATTATCTTGGTTTCATTCCGTTCATATCTTCTTTGCTAGCGCCATTTTTCATTTTAGTTGCAGTTATTTTCTTCACCTCGCAGCTGGCCGATCGGTCAGAGATAATTGCTATTCTGAATAGCGGAACAAGTTTCTACAGAATGCTTTTGCCCTATTTTTACGGAGCGTTGTTTTTTGCTTTTTTACTTTATATCGGCAACCACTATATCATACCTGAAGCCAATAAAAAACGGGTAAAATTTGAAGGGACATATATCTATAAAGTTTCGCCTTCTGCAGCATACAACTTTCATCGAATGGTAGCTCCGGGTGAAGTAATATACATGGAAAGCTACAAACCCTATGATGCCACTGCGTATAAGTTTTCCATGGAAAAGTTTAAGGATGGTGCCATGATTAAAAAAATCAGATGCGACAAAATTGAATGGCAGAAAAACACCAAGAAATGGAGGCTAAACAACTACTATATCAGAACGCTAAGGGGAGAACAGTTTGCACTTGAAAAAGGAGACATCATAGATTTGGCATTGCCATTTAAACCGGAAAACTTCAATTTTAATTCAAGTACAAAAGAAACTATGACCACGACCGAGCTTGTGGAATATATAAATACTATGAAAAAGGCGGGATTAAGCAATCTTGAGTTTTATGAAGTGGAACGATACAGGCGCACATCAATTCCATTCAGCATTTTTATCATGACCTTAATTGGGGTGAGCCTTGCTTCTCAAAAAGTACGAGGAGGCTTGGGCTGGCACCTTGTTTTGGGCATTGGTCTCAGTGCGATGTATGAAATCATTATGAAATTCTCTATCACTTTCGCCACAAATTCCTCACTTCCTGCTATCCTGGGTGTGTGGATTCCAAATTTCATATTTGGCGGAATAGCATTCTATTTACTTAAAAAAGCTCCCAAGTAGTTTTTCTCCTGTTATTAATCCCAAAATCTTCTCCGCTTTTACTTTGTGGTTGATACTTTATCTCTATTTTAGCTCCGCAAAAAATAAATTATGTCGCAATATCAGGTAGTTATCATTGGTTCAGGCCCGGGAGGCTATATCGCAGCAATCAGATGCTCACAATTAGGTTTCAAAACCGCTATTATTGAAAAATACAGCACACTTGGCGGCACCTGCCTCAATGTAGGATGCATTCCTTCCAAAGCATTGCTCGATTCTTCTGAGCATTACTTCAATGCTGCGCATAACTTTACAGCTCATGGTATTTCTACTACAGGTTTGAAAGTAGACTTCAATGCTATGGTGAACAGAAAGACTGATGTGGTGAAGCAGAATGCAGATGGCGTTGCCTTTTTGATGAAGAAAAACAAAGTGGATGTATACAGCGGACTCGGTTCATTTGTTACGAAAAACAAAATAGCCATCACCAATGAGAAAGGTGAAAAGCATGAGATTGAAGGTGAGAAAATAATTATTGCAACTGGGTCTAAACCTACACAGTTACCATTCATCAAAATTGATAAAAAAAGAATCATTACTTCTACTGAGGCATTGAGTCTTACTGAAATCCCCAAACACCTTATCATCATTGGCGGTGGAGTGATTGGTGTAGAATTAGGCTCAGTATATAATCGCCTTGGCGCTCAGGTTACAGTGGTGGAATTTGCAGATAGGATAGTGCCCTCTATGGACGAAGACATCAGCAAAGAAATGCAACGAGTTCTGAAAAAGGAAGGCATGCAGTTTTTGGTTTCGCATAAAGTTTCAGGAGCTACAGTGAAAGGTAAAGAAGTAACCGTAACGGCTACTGATAAAAACGGTGCTGAAGTTTCTTTGAAGGGCGACTATTGTTTGGTAGCCGTTGGTCGAGCGCCATATACAGAAGGGCTTGGATTGGAAAATGCGGGCATTACTTTGGATGAACGCAAACGAATTCCGGTGAATGAATATTGCCAGACTGCCGTTCCGAATATATATGCAGTGGGCGATGTAGTGCGCGGAGCGATGCTGGCGCACAAAGCTGAAGAAGAAGGCGTATATGTTGCTGAAATCATTGCAGGTCAAAAGCCTAATATTCATTACAATCTTATTCCTGGAGTAGCTTACACCTGGCCCGAAGCTGCCGGAGTGGGCGCTACAGAAACAGAATTGAAAGCTGCGGGAAAAGCATACAAAACAGGAAAATATCCTTTCCGCGCCTTAGGTCGCTCCAGAGCATCAGGCGATTTGGATGGCTTTATTAAAGTACTTGCGGATAAGGAAACAGATGAAATTCTTGGTGTACACATGATTGGTCCTAGAACCGCTGACTTAATTATAGAAGCTGTGGTGGCTATGGAATACCGAGCATCCGCAGAAGATATTGCAAGAATGAGTCATCCGCATCCTACATACACAGAGGCATTCAAAGAAGCTTGTCTTATAGCTACGGACAACAGACCACTAAATATGTAACAGCAGGGAGGATTAGATGATAGATATTAAAAAGCGTAGCGGTCTAGTATCTAAAAACACAGTGATCTGACATCTAAAAATCATACATTTACTTTTAAAATTATCACTATGCAAAAAGTCATTTCGTTTTTTGTAATCGCTCTTTTTATCACATCCTGTAACCAATCCGGCATGAAAAATTTTTCTTCAGAAGAAATTATTGCTAACTCCAAGCGAGTGAACGAAATCTTTGATCGCCATTTTGATGAAGCACTGGCGCGTAATCCTGAGTTTTCATCCAACTTAGGTTATAAAAACGGCTATGATAAATGGACTGAACGCACCGATGAGTTTTATGATAATGAGCGTAACGAAATGCGTAAGACTCTTGATTCTCTTAAGCTATTTGCTGCTGAATCATTGGATGATCAGACAAAATTAAGTGTCAGATTATTTGAAGAAGAACTGAAAAATTCAGAAGAAGATTCCGTTTGGCGGCATCACGGCTACTGGATTACACAAATGGGCGGAGAACACAATGATATTCCCTCTTTCCTGATAAACATCCATCAGATTCAAAACGATACTGATGCATTGGCATATATCAGCCGATTAAAAGGAATTGAAAATGTTTTTACACAAGTAACGACACAACTTAAAAAGCGCGAGGCAATTGGAGTTATACCTCCTGCCTTTACTTTTCCTTATGTAACAGAGGATTTGAAAAATATGATTGCAGGCTTAGATGCAGATGGCGAAAAAAATCTGTTGCTTAATGATTTTACATCTAAGCTAGAAAAGATTGATTTACCTGCTGAGAAAAAGACAGCATTAAAACAAGAAGCGAAAGAAGTACTCAAAACTTCTGTCAAGAAAGCTTATCAGGATTTTCTGGCCTACTGGCAAACCTTGAATGAAAAGCAAAAGGGAAATAATGGAGCATGGACATTACCTAAGGGCAAGGAATATTATGAATATTGTTTGCGCAGAACTACTACCACTAAAATGACAGCCGATGAAATTTATGAAAAAGGCTTAAAAGAAGTGGCGCGTATTCAGGCTGAAATGCGTGAAATCATGAAGAAAGTAAATTTCAAATCTGATTCCTTGCAGGAATTTTTTGAGTATATGCGCAACGACTCTAAATTCAAATACAGCAATGATGCCAAAGGAAAAAATGATTTGCTGGCAGAGTCAAACAGCTACATCCACACATTCAAAAAAGTATATCTCGATAAATTGTTTGACAATGAACCTCAGGCACCGCTTGTAGTGATGGAAGTGGAAGCCTTTCGCGCAAAATCTGCCGGAGGTGCTTTTTATGAAAACCCGGCTGAAGATGGCTCACGCCCCGGAAGATTTTATGTGAATACCTATAACATGAATGATGAACCGCGTTATCAGATGGAGGCGCTTTGTTATCATGAAGCTATTCCCGGTCACCACATGCAAATAGCTCTGGCACAGGAACTGCGCGATGTTCCGAAGTTCAGAAAATATAGCGGCAACACAGCATACATTGAAGGCTGGGCTTTGTATTCAGAATTGTTGCCTAAAGAAGTAGGCTTGTATCAAGACCCTTATTCTGATTTTGGAAGATTGAGCATGGAAATTTTCCGTGCAGCGAGGTTAGTTGTTGATGTTGGTATTCACTCAAAAAAATGGACCAAAGAACAAGCTATAGATTATTTCATACAAAATACTGCCAATGCTCCAGGTGATATCAAACATGAAATTGAAAGATATTTCTTGTGGCCATCGCAGGCTACAGGCTATAAAATCGGTATGATTAAAATTTTGCAGTTGCGCGAAAAAGCAAAACAAGCACTTGGTGATAAGTTTGACATCAAACGATTCCACTCAGTGATTCTGATGAACGGCTCTGTCCCGCTGGATGTACTGGAAGAGCTTGTAGATAAGTGGGTGGCAGAAGTGAAGAGTAGGAAATAATTTCAGGCATTCCGTCTTTTCGACCATGCTCTTGCATGAGAGAAATCTCATAAAGCTATTGATAGACCTCTCACTGCGTTCGATGTGACGTTATAATTATTTCATCGAATCCAAAACCTTTTTCACACTGCCCAGTTCTAATAATTTTGCTTTTGCAGTTTCGTAATCAAGATTGGTTTTTTCGGTAATCATTTTAGTTCCTCTGTCGATTAATTTTTCATTGCTGAGCTGCATGTTTACCATGCGGTTACCTTCTACTCTTCCTATTTTTATCATTACTGAAGTACTAATCATATTAAGGATTAGCTTCTGGGCAGTACCGCTTTTCATGCGAGTGCTTCCGGTCACAAATTCAGATCCTACAACGCACACAATCGGATAATCAGATTCTTTTTCAACTAAAGTTTCTGTATTACAGGTGATACATGCCGTAGTAATATGATTTGCCCGACAAGTATTTAAAGCGCCCACCACATAAGGCGTAGAGCCTGATGCCGCAATTCCAACCACAACATCCTTTTCAGAAATATTATAAGCCAGCAAATCCTGCCAGCCCTGTGCTCTGTCGTCTTCTGCAAATTCAACCGCCTTTCTGATGGCATTATCTCCGCCTGCTATTAGTCCAATCACCAAACCATACGGCACACCATAAGTTGGTGGACATTCCGAAGCATCTAGTATGCCAAGCCTGCCGCTAGTTCCCGCACCCATATAAAACAGCCTGCCTCCCGCCAGCATTTTATCGGTAATGACATCCACAAGCTTTTCAATCGAAGGAATACAAAGAGCCACAGAAGCAGCTATTGTTTTATCTTCATTATTAATATTAGTGAGCAACTCTGAAGTGCCCATTTTTTCTAGATGATTGTAATTAGACTCCGATTCGGTAATTCTTGCCATAGCGAAAGATAAATATTAATCGGCAAATACCATTGCAGTGTAGCATGCCGCTGTTCGGAATTTGCAATTCCGAACTTGTTTTTTGAGATTTTAAATATTGATTACACAAATGCTTGAGCACAAGAAACATTCAAAATACAATTTCCCCATTTGATGATTAATGGAAAAAATAAATATATTTAATAGTGAACAAATGGTGCGCCTATCCATAACAAATTAGGGAGATTGGCGTACCTTTAGTGCACATATAAACAAGTTACCTGCAAGCGTAGCGAACGACTCGACAACAATTAAACCTTTGACAATTTTGATAGCCTAAAATTTAAATTTAGAAACGATGATGAAAAATGTGCTGACCACAATTTCAATATTGCTTTTTAGCCTGACAATTTATGCTCAACAAGAAAATCAATTTTGTGAGACAAGAGTGCCAAATGATGCCTGGGAAAAGGAGTTTCAAAAATTAACTCAGGAATATAAAGTTAATCAACAAAACAAGAAGCAATCTTCTACGATTTATACTATTCCCATTATATTTCA
>CANHIG010000021.1 GCA_947461105.1 Bacteroidota bacterium
CTGTAATGTTTGCAGATAAATTACTGCCAGTTGCCGTAATGCTAACCCCAGATGATGCGGTGCCGTAAATAGTAGAAAGGGCGCTACTTAATGTTACAGCATTTAAAGTGGGGGAAGTTGGTGCCACAGGGATTCCTGAAGTAGTTGAACTTGCCGTTCCATCTCCCGCTGCGTTTACTGCTCGGATTTGAATATCGTATGATACTCCATTTGTCAATGCTGTTGTACCATCTGTTGAAAGCGTGGAAATTACCAATGGACTTGCTGTTGTTCCTGCTGACCTGGTTTGCCAATTTGCACCTCCATCAGTAGAATATTTGTAGGATGTTATAGCAGAGCCCCCATCAGAACCCGCTGTAAATGCTACACTCAATTGTTGATTGCCTGGTGTAATTCCTGTAATAGTTGGAGCACTTGGTGTAGTTCTAGGGGTAGCCGCTGTACTGGATGTTGCTGTTCCATCTCCAACAGCATTTACTGCTCGAATTTGAATATCATACGAAGTACCATTTGTTAGTCCCGTTATTACAATTGGACTAGTTGTTTGTGTAGGGGAAACTGCAGTAAAGTTTGCACCTCCATCAGTAGAATATTTGTAGGTTGTAATGGATGAGCCACCATCAGAACCCGCTGTAAATTCTACACTCAATTGTTGGTTGCCTGGTGTAATTCCTGTAATAGTTGGAGCACTTGGTATAGTTCTTGGTGTTGCCGCTGAACTAGCAGTAGCTGTTCCATCTCCAACAGCATTTACTGCTCGAATTTGAATATCATACGAAGTACCATTTGTTAGTCCCGTTATTACAATTGGACTAGTTGTTTGTGTAGGGGAAACTGCAGTAAAGTTTGCACCACCATCAGTTGAATATTTATAGTTAGTAATTGCTGAACCACCATCTGAACCTGCTGTAAATACAACACTTAATTCTTGATTTCCTGGAGTGATGGATGAGATAGATGGAGCTGAAGGGGTGGTTGCTGGCGCTGATGTTGTTGGGCTCTGCGAACCCGAATTCCCACTAGTTAAAGTTCCTACTGTATATGCGTTGTAAGATCTTACGCGATAATAGTATTGAGTAGATGCATTTAACCCCGTTACCGCATAGGAAGTTACATTTCCTACATCAAGATTATTATACCCGGTTACAAAAGAAGAAAAGTCTGAAGCAGTAGAAACATCTAATCTATAACCCGATGCACAAGTTACAGAATTCCAATTAGCTGTAAAACCGGAAGATGTTACACTAGTTGCTGCAGAAGAAGTGGGAGCGGTGGGAATTGGGGAAATTAAGATATTGTCAAAATCAAGTGTACAGGATAGCCCAGTTTGAAGAAATTTTAAATCAGTAAGACCATTTACTGTTGCACCTTCTGATGTTGCATCATTAAATAATCGAGTATTACCTGCCCACAAATCCCATGTATCATTTGCAATAGTTTCAAAACTTCCATCTGGTGCCACATATGATAAAGTAGATCCCGAATTATTAACTACCCAAGTAAATTGCTGATTACCGGAAAGATTAGAAGAGTTTGAACTCCCCCCCATATTTCTAACAGAAAATGTTCCACCTGTAGTTGTAGAGTTAACAGAAAATCGAGAATGATAATTTGTTTCATTAGTTACATTTGAAGCAGTAAATCCTGTTCCTACATAAAAAATTCCACCACTAGTTGCAGCTGAACTATTTCCACTCATTTGCATATCAAATTTGACCATTAAAGAAGAAGGTGAGCCACCAAAATCAGTACTTCTTGTTAATGAGGCGCCATTACCAGTTCTAACTAATCTAAGTTTTGAAGAATTAATTGACCATGTAGCACTTACGCCTGATGAATAGATGCCATCAAACTGAGAATAATTAGGAGATGCTGCCGCATAAGTAGCAGTAGAGTTTGAAACACTAAAATCTTGCTCTAAAAGCGGCAAACAAGATGATGTAAAAGTAATAGCCACTTTACCCGCACCACCGACACCGCCAGAGTTGGCTGTACTGGAGGAATAGTTAAAACCACCACTTCCACCACCACCACCAGCATTTCCACTTAAACCATTATTATCGGTGGTTCTTCCTGCAACACCTGCTACTCCTCCGGTGACTGATGTGCCAGCAGTACCTAAACTGGCATCACCTCCATTAGCAGCGGTTCCAGCGCTTGCCCCTCCTGCACCACTATTACCAACAGCAGTTCCGCTGTTATAATTTCCAGAAGCTGAGCCACCAGAACCACCATAAAACGAAGCGCCAACATCAGCGCCAACATTCCCAATTGTTTTTTTTACACCACCATCTCCGTTATGTGTTCCATTAGAGGCAGTAGCCCCCTTTCCTCCATTACCTCCTACTGCTGCAATTGTACTTGCGTTAATGAAATATGAGGTCTCTCCATCGCCACCATCGCCACCAGATGTAGATCCGGCTAATCCACCGCTTCCAACATAAATTGTATATAAAGTGCCAGGGATTACTGCGTAAGATGTTCGTTTTACATACCCTCCTCCTGCACCTCCCCCACCTCTCGTGTTATTGCTAGTTGCTGTCGCTTGAGCTCCACCACCTCCACCACCAGCTCCCCAGCATTCTACTGTGATAGAAGTAACATCTGAAGGGCATCTCCAAGTATAAGAACCTGCAACATTGTAAGTTAATGTCGTCTGCCCCCAAACATTCCCCACTCCAAGCACCAACACCAAACAAAGCGGCAGGGTGAGTGGTAAAACAGAAAGGCGGTTAAATAGGCGAGAAAAACATGAAATTTGGTTATATGCAGGGGCTTTTGTGAGGTGGGAGTATGAGTTTTTCATGAAAATATTTTTAAGCGTAAAATTTAGCAGAGTGTTTGGCTTTGTGTAGCGAGCAAAAACATCCGTAAAAGTGGGGCTGGGTAAAAAATATTTCATTAAATTTTATTTTTACAATACTAATCCATAAACGTTAGCTGAATGTTATGGTTTCGTATGCTTTATATTTTTCGTAAAAATACGCAAAATCCTTTGCTATAATTCAATTTCAAGAGATATTCAGAACTGTTTTTTATAACATTTTATAAACAAATTCTAGCCTTTAGCATCTCAGCATAAAAGCATAAATATGAAAAATAATTAAATTAATATTTCTTGCTAGTTAAACTCGCTTAAAATAAATGCTATGGAGTATGCCTTGATTTGATCTCTAACTCTGGCAAACTCCGCTATGATTTCCTCCTTAGTTCCCTTTGCTTTTGCAGGGTCTGGGAAATTTTGATGAAAGCGTTTGGCGCTGCCGGGAAAATACGGGCAGTTTTCCTTTGCATTATCACATACCGTGATGATAAAATCAAATTGAATGTCTATATATTCATTTAGATTGTTTGATGTATGAGCTGAAATGTCAATGCCATCTTCTTTCATCGTGGCTATGGCTCTGGGATTTACCCCATGTGTCTCTATACCTGCGCTGTAGATTTCTGCTTTATCGCCTGCAAAATGTCTGAGATAGCCTTCTGTAATCTGACTTCTGCAACTGTTTCCGGTGCAGAGTACTAAAATCTTATTTTTCATATCTTTTGTTTTAGCAGCAACCACCTCCCGGAGTGCAGCATGAAGTTTGCCCATGAAGTTCTGCTAGTGGTTTCTTAAGTTTTTCAGCAGAAATACCACATTTGTCCTGAGATAAGCAATTTGTTTGTTTAGCTAAAAGCAAAAAGTCCTTACCATCAAAAGTAATATCATACTTTCCAATTGTTTCACTCTGATATTCTACCTCAACTTCATCATTCTCTATTCCCAGTTTTTCTTCAGATAGTTTAATGATGCTCAGTAGTTTTTGCGGCTTCAATCTGTGATTGAAGTCATTAGCTTCCCATAGTTGGAAGTTTACATTTTTCTCTTTGCGAATTACTCCACCACAGTCAATGAAATGTTTGGTAATGCTTCCTACTTCTGTTATATGAAAGTGTTCCGGTACATAGCTTCCGTCAGGAAGTTTAAAGTTTACTGATTCTACTTGCAGCAGTGCGTTTTTGATTTCTGATAGTTTCATATTGTTTCATTGTTAGTTGTTAGCAACATTTTTTCTTTTCCAGAATCACCGAAAAATTAGTGAAGTACTTCTGAAGTTTCGCAAAGTTTTTCTCGTCTATGCAATAGCAAACTGTATTACCCTCAATACTTCCTTTTATCAGTCCTGCATTTTTAAGTTCCTTTAAATGCTGCGATACTGTAGGCTGAGCAAGAGGCAGTTCTTCTACAATTTCACTGCATATACAGGCATTCACTTTCAGTAAGTATTCCAGAATAGCCACTCGTGCTGGATGCCCTAGAGCTTTGATAAGTGTAGCAATTTCATTTTGTTTATCGGTAAAATGATCTTTTTTTGTAGCCCCCATTGTTTAATTTAATATTGCAATATTACGATAAACTATTTTGTAAGCCAAATCATTTGATAATTCTTTTAAAAAATTAGGTATTCAACTTCGCAAAAATGGATTTATTCTTGTTGTATATCTCCACAAAGATTTCAAATAGCTCATTGTATCGCTTCGTGAGGTTTTTGTTGGGTTCGTATATTTTTTCCACTTCGCTCAGGTCTGCAATATCTTCATATTTTATCCAGCCCATAGCTGCCGAAGCTAGAAATGCTGAGCCACGTGAATTGGCCTGAATAGGGTCTTTTACCTGCAAAATAGGGCGATTCATAACATCGGCAATAATCTGACACCATACTGCGGAATTTGCACCACCACCAATAAAGCGAATACCTGCACTTTCGCGTTTCATGTTTTTCTCGACATACTTCAATAGCCATCTACTGTTGAAAGCTACTCCTTCAAATACCGCACGAGCCATGTGTGCTCTCGTGTGCTGAAGTGAAAGGTTGTAAAATCCTCCACGAGCATGATGGTCATCTACAGGAGAACGCTCACCGTATAGCCACGGGAGATACATCAAATTGTCGCTGCCTGCAGGAATGCGCGCTGCCATTTGGTCTAAGCGCTTGTAAAAATCTTTTGGAGCAGCTTCATTATTCAGTTCATCCTGCGGATAAAAAATATTATTCTTCAGAAAATTCAGATTCACACCGGAGCATTCCTGTTCGTTTGCCAGCACATATTTTCCAGGAATGGAAGAAGGTATCGTACCCATATTATGGAAAATATCGGTTTTCTTGTATGGTAAATGGGTAAACAACCAGGATGAAGTGCCGATATAAAGATGCGGTTCATAATCTCGTATTGCGCCAGAGCCAACTGCAGCTGAATTAGTATCGCCTGAACCGCTTATTACCACACAGTTTTCATCCAGTTCAAAATTGCGGGCAGTTTCTTTGGTGATTTTCCCGACTATAGAATTTGGTGGCAGCAGTTCAGGAAGTTTTTCTGCATCAATTCCAAAAAGCTTTATCAGACTACTGTCATATTTTATATTGTTGATGTCTCTGTTGTCAGTAATCCAATGCAATGTAATACCATCATAGGAAGAACAAATCCTCCCGCAAAGCCAGGCATTCAGATAATCTTTGGGTTCAATAAATTTGTATGCTTTGTCGTAAATTTCTTTCTCTTCATTTTGCAGATAAAGGATATGCGCAATAGAATCTTTTCCCGACTTAGAAGGCCCGCCTCCTGTGATGGAAATGAACTTCAGAATCTTAAATAAATTATAGCCATCTATTTTGATTAATCCTGTGCCTACTTTTTCATGAATGTATTTTGCACCGCGCGAGTCCATCCACATAATGGCATTTTTCAGTGAGTTGCCGTTTTTATCAACTGCTACCGTAGATGACCAAAGTGATGAAATATTTATAGCCTTGATTTCCTTGGAGTGAAACAGACCTCGTGCCTTGATTTCCTTATAGGCATTAATGATGGCAAGCTTCCATTCATCAGTATCATGTTCTGCTCCTCCATGTTCTGAGAGAATTTGAAAGGTTTCGCGAAAAGCATGGTCTATGAGTTTTCCGCGTTCATCATATACGCTTACTTTCGGGCCGCTTGTACCAAGGTCAATGGTGAGAATCAGGTTTTGAGACATATTTGTTATTGCTTTTGAACCCAAAGTAATATTTTTTATGCTTTGAAATAAATGAAAATGGCTGATGACGAAAAATGATTTAAAACAGACATAACATTGATTTTATAGTTTAGTGGCTAAGAAAAATCGGTAAAATGAATAGAAAAAATTTTATTAAAACACTTGGACTTTCTGCTGGAATTGCAGCAATTCCTGAGGCTAAAGCACTTCATATAATTGAAGATAGAAAGGCAGAACAAAAATTTATCCGAATTGCACACCTCACTGATACACACATCCAACCTGAGGGTATTGCACAGGAAGGAGTGTCTAAAGCTATAGATTACGTTCAGCGGATGGATAGAAAGCCCGATTTTATATTCACAGGTGGGGATCATATTATGGATGCACTAGGTAAGTCAAAAGAAAGAACACTAGAGCAGTGGAAAGTATGGGACAATGTGATGAGAGTAAACAAAATTCCTGTGAAATCTTGTATTGGTAACCATGATGTTTGGGGCTGGAGCTTGCCAAAGGTTTCGCAAAAAGAAGGAAACAGTTACAGTAAAAAATGGGCTAGTGAAATTTTGCAAATGAAAAACAGATATTATTCCTTCACTCATGGTCTTTGGAAATTTATTATTCTTGATAGTACATACCCGTTATCTATTCCCGGCTATATGGCAAAGCTGGATGATGAACAGATGGAGTGGCTAAAAGGTGAGTTGAGCAATAAGGGAAATTCAACATACACATGTATAACGAGCCATATTCCTATTATGTGTATCAGCTCTTTTTTTGATGGAGGCACAGAAAAGAAAAAAGGTGGATTTCAGATTGGTAGGGGTAATATTCACAGTGATGCCCGAGAAATAAAAAATTTGCTCTTCAAAAACCAACATGTGAAAGTTTGCTTGAGCGGTCATATTCATTTGATAGATAGTCATGAATATCTTGGTGTAAAATATTTTTGCAACGGAGCTGTAAGTGGCAATTGGTGGGGCGGTAGGTATCAAGAATTTGACCCGGCACTTGCTATTGTAGATTTATACGATGACGGAAGCGTAGAAAATAAAATTGTTTATTATTAATTATTCGCCAGACTAAACAAAAAGGATATCACATTGCTGCAATATCCTTTTCATGTTGATTGATTAAACTAATTACAAAACGCTCTCCAAACGAACTATATCTTTGTTTGTAACAATCCCTACTATTTTCCCTTCCTCTACAACAGGTAACGCCTGAAACTTACCTTCACTTAGTATTTCGATAGCATCTGTTACTAGATTATCGGGATGAACATATACAGGGCTTTTAGTCATAATATCTTCCAACTTAAATTTGGCGTCCAATGCTTCTAAGGTTACAGGATTTCCAGATTTTAGTTCTGTAGATACATATTTCAGTAAATCCTTAATGCTTACAATTCCAAGCAAGGCATCATCAAAAGTTACAGGTAAATGATTGATATTGGTATCATTGAAAAACTGCAATACTTCTGAAAATTTATTTTGAAGGTTTGCTACTATGACTTTTCTGGTCATAAGTTGTGAGATTTTAATCTTTTCTTCCATTACGTTTTAATTTTGATGTAAATGTCGCTTATCTCATCATACGAAAAGCAAAATACATACTGACAAATGTCATAATGCAGTATGAATAAAATCAGGGTTCTATGGCAAGCTTACCAATATCGAGTACAATATGCTTGAAGTAATGATGATGATTTCCTGATTTCCCTTTAACAAAATTGTCGAAATACATTTTGGTGTATATAACTGCAAAAAGCGCGCAGTTATAATGATTGAATTTTTTTCCTGCATTTCTGAGTGTCACGGAACTGCTTCCATTTTTCTTCATGGTTACGTATGCCAATGTAGAATTACCATATGGCACTTCCTTATCACCATTGCAGTAGCATAGTTGAACCGGAGCTTCGGGTTTCCAATCATAAACGTTATTGGTACTGAGGTATTTCCTGAAAGGAGAGTTCGGATTTTGTTCAAAATCTACCAACACCTCTTCTTTCACAGAACGGAAGGCTGTATCAGGAATACTGGCATTAATCACTTCCATTGGCCATTGACCATTCATCAAAGGTGTAACAGTTTTATCATAAGGAGATTTCAAAACCTCAGCCATTCTGGTATAGTCGCCTTGACTGCCATAGTAGGCATGAAACAAAAACATCAAATATCCCGGATAAGCATATCTTTTATTTCTGCCGTCATAAACTGTTTGTTCTAAATTATAAGGACCGCTCATAGGCGAGGAAGCGGTTACAGTTATTTTGTCTGCATATTTTTCCTGAATCAATTTGTGAGTGGCAAGCGTAGCGTGTCCACCTTGCAAATAGCCACTTAGAAAAAGCTGTTCACTGATTTTAGTTCCGAATGTCTTGAGAAGAGGAGTAGTTGCTTGGTACATATCCACAGATGAGGATGCTTCAGTAGCGGCATTTAGATAAAGCTGTTGTCCTTCTCCTTTATTTACTCCGATGTAGTCAGGGCAAAGCACAACATAACCATCAGTAGCAAATGCAAGGCAGACAGATTGTTCTCCTTTTCCATTAAAATGAGTCTCTCTGCAAATTTCTGTTCCGTGATTGTATAGCAAAACAGGATGTTCTCCTCCCAAAGATTTGGGTACATATAAAAGTCCCGAAGCTTTAATCATATCGCCATTTGCAAAAGTAGTATTGTAAATAATTTCATATACATCAACTCCGGCTTTGGCAGGAAGAAACATTTTGGGAATCTTTCGCTCTTTAAAAAAGTCTTTGATACCAGACTCACTAAATGACTTCAACAGATTGTAAGCCTTCAATTCTCCAGCGCTTTCTGCTGCTGAAAGAGATAGTGTGATGAAAAAAAAGGAAACTAAGGCAGTCAATGATTTTGAAGGGAGATAATAGATATATTTCATTTTAAGCAGCGAAAAATTATACTGTAATTCTACGATTTGCTTTAGTTAGCGAATGCTAAAACCAATGAATGTATTCATTCTTCATACAAACAAATAGCTATTCAAAAAAGTGCTTTTCAGGCTCATCTTCATCAATGAAATTGAGATCATCATCATCGAGCTTCTTCTTTCGCAACCAAAATGCAACGATAACACCAACCGCAGCGCCATACAAATGACCTTGCCATGAAATGCCTTCCTGAGGAATGAAACCGCCTACCATACTGCCATAGAGAAATGTAACTACCAATGCTATGGATAAAGATCTTCGGTCTTTTCGGAATATTCCTGAGCCAATTAGAAATCCTGCAATTCCATATATAATACCGCTGATACCAATATGGCTGCCACCATAAGGTGCAAAGATCCAAACTAAAAGTCCGCTGAAAATGTGTATAATAAAAACTACTGAAAAAGCAACTCTGTCATATGTATTGAAAAGAACAATCATCAAGATAAAACAAGGAATTGAATTAGAGAAAAGATGGCCCAAGTCGCCATGAATAAAAGGGGAGAGGAGTATTCCCCTGAGTCCGATAAGCTGTTTTGGGAGGATACCATATTCAACAAAACTAACGCCCATGAGTATTTCATAAAATTTCACCACCCATAAAACGGAAATGAGGGATAAAGAAAAAAGGAGCGACCGCCAAAAAGGATTATGCTTTTGAATATCTGATTCCAAAACCTATATTTAATTTTCCTAAAAGTAATTATTTCAATAAAGCTTCAAAAAGTGAAATACGTAAAATTCTTATCTGCATTTATCAGCACAGTTGCTTTGATTTATGTTTTAGACAGACCGCTCGTACCGGCTCCTGCACTTGGAAGATTTTTGAGCCCCTTTACAGGATTTTGGCAAAACGCAGAGAGCACCTCAGGATTTAAAGACCAGACCTATGCTATGGAAGGGTTGAAAGATAAGGTTGAAGTCGTTTATGATGAGAGAATGGTGCCACATATATTCGCCCACAATGAAGAGGATTTGTTTTTCATGCAGGGATATGTCACCGCTGCAAACAGGCTTTGGCAAATGGAAATTCAAACACACAATGCAGCCGGGAGAGTTTCTGAAATAATAGGGGAGAAAACATTAGAGGTGGATAGGTTGCAAAGAAGGATTGGCCTTGGTTATGGTGCCGAAAAAGCGGAAGAATTTATTACTAATGATCCTCAGTCAAAAACTATACTTCATGCATATTGTGATGGTATAAATGCTTATATAAAATCTCTGAGTCCCAAAGATTATCCGCTGGAATACAAACTTTTAGGATATGCCCCGGAAGCATGGACGCCTATAAAAGTAGCTCTCTTGCTTAAAAACATGGCAAATATGCTTTCTGTGTTTGAGTTTGATGTAGAGAATACAAATTTCATTGCAAAATATGGCGAAGAGGCATTTAAACATCTTTACAAAGAACAGGATGATTTCAATGAGTTTATTATTCCTAAAGGAACAAAGTGGGATTTTAAAGCTGAAGAAGGCTTCGCAAAAGGAACTAATGAAAAGTCAATTATTAGAAAAATTACGGTGGGTGCAAAAGATCAGGCACCTTACGAATCGTATAATCAGGTTCTAGAAAAACCTAATGACATAACAGGTTCAAATAACTGGGCTGTTTCAGGCACAAAAACAAAATCAGGCTTGCCGCTGCTTTGCAATGATCCTCATTTACAACTCAATCTGCCTTCTATTTGGTATGAAATGCATTTAGTGGCTCCGGGTATAAATGCCTATGGAGCTACACTTCCTGGTGCTCCTTGTGTAATCAGCGGTTTCAATGACTCTATTGCATGGGGAGTGACTAATGGAGGGCGTGATGTACGCGATTGGTTTAAGATTCAATTTAAGGATGATTCATTTGATGAATATCTGGTAGATGGGAAATGGGAAAAGGCAAAAAAACGTGTAGAGGTTATCAAAATCAAAAATGCATCGCCATACATGGATACTGTCATTTACACCAGATATGGACCAGTAGTTTTTGATCCTACTTTTAAAAAGGCTTCATCTAAAAATCTTTTGTCACTGAAATGGACCGCTCATTTGCCTTCCAATGAGTTTAAAACATTCTATATGCTGAACAAAGGAAAGAATTATGATGATTATAGAGGGGCGTTGAAAAATTATGTTTGTCCTGCCCAAAATTTTGTGTTTGCCTCACGCTCCAATGATATTGCAATGGTGGAGCAAGGTACATTCCCAAATGTAGCGGAAGAAGTGGTGGATGGAGCAGACAGTAAAAATGACTGGACGGCTTTTATTCCATCAGAGCATAATCCTTCACATAAAAATCCGGAGCGAGGGTTTGTCTCCAGTGCCAATCAACTTCCTGTAGATGAAACGTATCCTTATCCGATTTCCAAAGTTGGGGTTTATGAAAATTTCAGATCCATACGAATCAACAAATTACTTGGTATAGCTGAGAAAATGGATGCTGATTACATGAAGAAAATGCACAGCGACAACTATAATGTTTTTGCGGAAATGATTTTGCCTAGTTTAATTCGAATAGCTGAAAAATCAGGAAAATTAAAGGAATATAGCAACATACTTAATTTACTAAAAAACTGGAATTTAAGGAACGATGCTAATCTTAAAGAACCTGTACTTTTTGAGTTGTGGTCTACTGAGTTTATAGATTTACTTTGGGATGAAATGGCAGACCCAGAATTGCCTATGAAGCGCCCTAATTCATACCTCACTGCAAATTTTCTGAAAAATGATTCCACTAGTATTTTCTATGATAATTTGCAAACCGGAGAGCGGGAGGATAGAGAGGCAATAGTTTTGCAAGCTTTCAGTAAAGGCATGACAAAACTAAAAGAGAAATATGGTTCGCTGGATAAGATACAGGATTGGGGAACTCACAAAGCAACTTATGTTCAGCATATTGCAAAATTAGATCCATTGAGCCGATTAGATGTTTATTGCGGTGGAAACAGAGGAATAATAAATGCAACATCAGCCACTCATGGTCCAAGCTGGAAAATGGTAGTTGATTTTGGAGAAAACAAAGCATACTGCGTATATCCTGGAGGCGAGTCTGGAAACCCCGGAAGTAAATATTACGATAATATGATAGATACCTGGGCAAAGGGGGAATATTATACCGTAGAGCTTTCAAACGATTTGGAAAAGGTTCGTCAAAAGGCATTATTTAAAACAACATACACTAAAAAATAATCAGGATGAAATTGCTTATTAATACATTTATAATAATAGCGTTGAGTGCTATTGCTCAGTTGTTTTTGCCTTGGTGGTCAATAGCTGTTGTAGCATTTTTAGTTGGTTATTTTGCGACAGATAGCGGATGGCAGGCTTTTGGAGCGGGCTTTCTTGCTTTGGTGATGTTATGGGGAGGATATTCCCTTTTCATTGACCAGGCAAATGAGCATATACTTTCATCAAAAATGGCACAACTTTTTAAGCTTCCATCTTCATACCTATTGATAATTATTACATCAATTATTGGTGGCATAGTGGCTGGCCTTTCAGCCATGTCAGGAAGATTAATAAAGGGCTTGATGTAAGCTTACACCAACATTTTTTCAACTTCTTCCAGTCTACTTAGCGACATTTTTGAAAGCAGTTTTACAATGTCCAGTTTCTTGTCCCTTCTTCGGATAGCCTGAAGAGGGTGGTCGTTCCTATCATCCAACAAATCATTAGGAATCCATTCAAACAATTCGTTAGGTGTACAATTAAGTAGAATGCATAACCGTTCAATGTGGTCAAGTCGTATTTGTTCCACCTTGCCGTTTTTGTACTTATGTGCCGTAAATGATACGAAACCGTTTTTTACCAAAAATCGGTACGGATGTTCAATTAGTCTTGCTTTGAATATTCTGTTTAGATTTAAAAGAAGCATAGTTATTTGTTTTGATACTTTTCAAATAAACAAATTCTAGTTTGAGATAAGCAAATTCAACTTTTCACATTGTTGAAAAGATTTCTGAATGATATAATATTTTTATTATTAGCACTAAGTAAGATTACAATTACTCAAATTACAAGACTGTATATTCAAAACTGACTTTGAGTTTTTTGAAAATTACTTTGGAATTGAAATTATTGACTTTCACTGTAATGACTAGATTTCAATTGATAGAGGAATTTTATGGATACGTATAAAACAGCAGGTAATCACTTTATAATGTTGTGATTATTGCTGAATATTGAAAACTATGAAAGATACCCCTTTGATTATTGATTTGCATTGTCATCCAAACCTGAAATCGTTTAATTCCGGTCATCCCAATCCAACCAAAAATATGTGGGATAAAATTGACCATAAACTTGATTCTAAACTTGCTCAAAACGTACATGCGATTACCCAAAATATTCATAAATCATCTCAGTGTTCACTTGATGTAATGTTTGATGGAAATATCCGAGTATTTAATATTTCCCTTTATCCAATAGAAAGAGAGTTTTTAAACATGAGAAACCTTCCTAAATGGATAATCGGTAAAAAAAACAAACAACTGCTTCAAGAAGTGATTACCGGTTTCGATATAGAAAGGATTAAGTTTTTGACTGATCATGTAGATTATTTTACCGAGCTCAACGCAGAATACAAGTATGTTGAAAAGCAACAAGGCACAAGTCCAGATAAAGGCAAGGAATTTGTTTTGGCAAATAACTATGCAGAATTGAGTAGGGCTTTAAAACAACCAAATAAACTGATTGGAATAATTAGCATTGAAGGAGGGCACGCCCTTTTTTCAAATTGGGACGAAGTAGATAGTAAAGAGAAAAGTGTGTTAGAACAATTACTCACGAAAAATATTGCTACCATAAAAAAATGGAAATATCCTCCATTTTCCATCAACTTATCTCATCATTTCTGGAATAGACTTTGCGGACATTCAACAAGTTTTAAGCCGCCAATTAATAGTCTGGTAAATCAAAATAAGGGCAAAAACAGAGGCATTCTTCCCTTGGGCTGGCATGTGATCAGGTTGCTTTTGAGTAAAGAGAACGGAAAGCGAATAATTATAGATACCAAACATATGTGCGCAGATGCCAGAGCTGAGTATTTTGCCTTTGTGAGAAATTATAATTTTCTAAATCCTAATGATAAGATTCCCCTTCTTTCCAGTCATGCAGGAGTAAACGGTTACAGTACCTTAGAAAGTTCAATTAGAGATAATGATATACCAAGAAAAGCCAGATTTCATAAGTTCTATAAATGGAGTATCAATATATCAAATGAAGAGATAAACGCAGTTCATGAATCGGAAGGTCTAATTGGATTAATGATGGATAAAGGCATGCTTGGGGGAATCAGGCTTATCAGAAAGACCTCGAGTATCGGAGACGAAAAAAAGCGTAGACAGGAGTTTTCACGCATTTTTTTAGAAAACGTGTTTCAAATTGTAAAGACAATTAACGATAAGACTGGTTGGGATATCATTTCGCTGGGAACTGACTATGACGGTACAATTACTCATATGGATCCTTACGAATCTGCTGATAAACTTCCATTATTTGCAAGCGACTTGATTGAATACTTGGAGAAAAATGAATACAACAGCGAATACTGGTATGGATATTCCCCTTATGAGTTGATTGGGAAAATTATGTCCGGGAATGCTTTAAGGTTTTATGAAAAGTTCTTTATTTAGATAGGTACTACTTTTTTTATATTATTTATATTCAATCGTGCCAATGCTTGGTTAGATGCTTTTAAAACCCTGTTGGTAAGATTTAAAACTAATGATAGGCATTGGAGAGCTTCGCATTTTATTGCTTTTATTCTAATCTTGTTGAGAAAAGTTTAAACAACTTCTATAATAAAATAGAAATTAAATATATGTATTGTATTTTTGTTTAGTGCATAAAACTGCAGAATCTTAATCATTACTTTACTTATATGAAGAAATCAAAACTTGTTGTATTCTTTTTTGTTGCTTTACAAAGCAATATTGTTTTTCCACAAAGTAGCAAAATAACTCTCTCAGGCGGACCTGAAGACATTTCAATAGATACCATTACTTACCCTGAAAATCCTCGATTATTAGCTTCCTGCAACAGCCGCAGAAAAGGAGAAGCGGAAGTTTCAGAGATTTATGCCATTGACATCAAAACCGAAAAGACCGATAAGCTGAAACGCATTGGCGAGCCAAAAGATTTCTGTTTCAATCCGCACGGAATTGATATAGTTAAAGTAAAAGACAGCCTGATTCTGCTGGTTGTGAATCATTGCTATACTCCTTACGGAAATTCGATTGTACGCTATCAGGTGAAAGCTAACGCGCTATATTTCCTGAATAAATTCACTTCTCCGCTTTTTACTTCGCCAAATGCTATTGCGGGTTTACCGAACGGAGATTATCTGGTGAGCAATGATGCATCCAAGCACAATGCTTTTGATGAAATGCTCTTTAAACTTAAGAAATCAACTGTAGTGTATTGCAGCGGCAATGACTGTAATATTGCTGCGGGGAAAGTATGTTACGGAAACGGATTGCTGATTATTGGTGATACAGTATATCAAGCTTCTACTATGCCGGGTGAAGTATATCGCTATATATTGAAGGACAAGATGCTCACTAATAAGGAAACTATATTAAAAGCAAAAGGCGCTGACAACTTGCGCCAGTATGGCAATGAAATTTTGGTGGCTTCTCATTTGAAATTCGGGAAGTTTCTGGCGCACATGAAAAACAGCAAAAAGAAATCTCCGACTATGATTTATGCTTTGAATCCATACACTAAAACAAAGTGTGTAATCTATTACAACAAAGGCGAAGAAATCAGCGCAGCATCTACCGGACTTATTTATCGAGACAAGCTGTATATCGCTCAAATATTTGATGGATTTGTGCTTTCGGTGAAGATAGGGGTGAAGTGATTCTTTTATCTTTTTTTTGTTTTCTCAACAGATAATATTCTATTTTTGATTTTATGTATCGTTCCGTAAATCCTTTTGATAATTCTCTTATAAAAGAATATCCGCTTGATGCCTTTCCTGATTTGAAAAAGTCTGTGACAGCGCAACAGCAATGGGATAAGCTTTCTGTGACCGAAAGGGGAATGCAGTTGCGAAAAGTGGCAGATAAACTGGCGCAAAGCAAAAATGAATATGCGAAGCTGATTACATTGGAGATGGGAAAGCCATTGCGCGAATCGCTTTATGAGTTGGATAAAACCCTTTCTACTTTTGATTATTTCATTGAGTTTGCTCCAAAACATTTGGAATCTATAGTCATTCCTTCCAACGCATCTAACAGTTTTGTAAGCTTTGAACCACTTGGTGTTTTGTTTTCTGTGATGCCGTGGAATTTCCCTTTCTGGCAGGTTTTTCGTTTTGCGATTCCGTCTTTGCTTGCAGGAAATGTTACGGTGCTGAAACATGCGCCATCAGTTCCCGGTTGCGCAGAAGCTATTGCGAAATTGTTTTCCGAATCAGATATTCCGGAGCATCTGCTACTAAACTATTATCTCACCAACGAAGATGCTGCAAATGTAATTGCAGCAGATGAAATAGCCGGAGTTTCCTTTACAGGCAGCGATGCCACAGGCTCTATCATTGCTTCGCTTGCGGGAAAGCATATCAAGAAAAGTGTGATTGAGCTTGGCGGTAACGACCCATTTATTGTGATGGATGATGCAGATTTGGGCATCACCATTGCAGGAGCCATTAAGTCACGCTCTATAAATTCCGGTCAGTCTTGTAATGCCGCAAAGCGCTTTATTGTTGATGAAAAGATTTATGACGTTTTCGTTGAACTGCTTACTAATCAGGTTTTAAGTCTGAGAGTCGGCAATCCGCTTGATGAATCTACTCAGGTTGGTCCGTTGGCACGAAAAGATTTAGCCGAGAAAGTGAAGAAGCAAATTGAACTTTCTGTTTCGCAAGGAGCAGTGAAATACCAGAATGAACTTGCAGGATTAGAATCCGGAAACTTTGTATCACCCTGTGTGCTCACCAACGTGAAACCTGCTGTATGTGCTTTTGAAGAGGAGCTCTTCGGACCGGTTTGGTCTGTGATTAAATCGAAAAACATTGATGAGTCCATTTCGCTTGCCAATCAGTCGCAATATGGTTTGGGGGCTTCTATTTGGACAGCCAATTCGAATCGTGCATTGCCTTTGATTCCAAGTATTCAGGCTGGTAATGTATTTGTCAATGATATAGTAAAATCAGATGCTCGTTTGCCTTTTGGAGGAGTGAAGAAAAGCGGCTTCGGGCGTGAGTTATCAGAATTTGGGCTGAAAGAGTTTGTAAATATAAAAACTGTGTATATTCACTAACGCATTATGGAAGGCAAAGTCATTTTTTATATAGTTGGTGGGATTTTCTACTTCATTTATACTTATTACAAGAATAAATTGGAGCAGGGAAATAAGCCTGATTACAACACACCAAAACCTGTTGTAAAGACAGCTTTCGATGAATTAATGGAACAAGTAAAGAAAGTTTCTGCTCCAGCTCCTATGCCAAAACCTGAAAAGAAAGAAGTAGCTAAACAGGAAGTTTTTAAGAGTAAAGATATTTTTGTGCATGAAAAGCCGAATCCTCATTTCGAAGAAGGTAAATCTGCATACAAAATATTTGATGAAGCTATTTATGAGGAAGGTGGGAGTAAAGTAATCCCTATCTCTGAAATTATTACTGAGGAAGCGGACAATCATACTCTCTATAATTTCAATCTCCGTGATGCCGTGATACAATCTATTGTTTTAGAACGCAAATACTGATGCAACAAGTCAGGTATTTTGATTATTTATCTGAGCTAGAAAAACATCTGAGTGACTATATACAGCCATTCGATAAAGTTGTTTTCCTGGTTGACTCCAATACCAAATCACTATGTTTCGATAGAATTAATCGGTCACATTTTTCAGTAATAGAGATTCCGGCAGGGGAGGAGTATAAGCACATAAATAGTCTGATACACATTTGGAATGAACTGCAAAATCTTCACGCCAATCGAAATACATTATTGGTAGCGCTTGGTGGAGGAGTAGTTACAGATATTACAGGATTTATAGCTTCTACATACATGAGAGGCATCTCTTGTCTTTATATTCCTACTACCTTAATTGCTATGGTAGATGCAGCTCATGGTGGCAAAACAGGCATAGATTTTAATGGCATTAAAAACCTGATCGGCTCTTTTAATTTTCAACCTTACGTTTTGATATGTACAGAATGGTTGCAAACACTGCCTGAGAGAGAACTTAAAAGCGGACTTGCAGAAGTGATTAAACACTATCTTATTTGCGATGCTGATTCGTTTTATGCTTTTTGTCAAAATCCATTAAAAGTGGTTTATCTCGAATTGATTCAGAAAGCTGTATCAATAAAAAATCATTTTGTTGCAAAGGATCCCAAAGATGAACATGAGCGTAAGGCACTTAATTTCGGACATACAATCGGGCATGGGATTGAAAGTGCTTTCCTTGGAACAAAGATAAAACTATTACACGGTGAAGCTGTGGCAATAGGAATGTTTTGCGAAAGCTATATTTCTTTCAAACGTGATTTGATTTCTGAAAATGATTTGAAATCAATTGAAAACTGTCTGTTGGCTAATTTCAGTTTACCTGCTATTGTATCGTTTGATGAAGTATTGAAATTTGTAAAACACGATAAGAAGAATACAGATTCTATTAACTGTGTATTGCTGAATGGAATTGGTGCTTATTCACTAAATCAGCAAATTAGTGAGGATGACATTGTTTCCTCTACGGAATATTATAATGGTTTACTCCAATGAGTACGGTGGAATTGCACATTAACAATCAATTCTTTGATGCAGAAATCTCTTTGCCCTTTTCAAAAAGTGAAAGTAACAGACTGCTGATTCTTCAGGCATTGAGTGAAGGGAAACTTCATTTAAACAATCTCTCTGATGCCAATGATACTTATGTTTTACTTCGAGCACTTGCCAGCGAAAAATTAAATATTGATATAGAAGATGCCGGGACAGCAGCGCGTTTTATCACAGCCTTTAGTTGTGTTGCTAATAAGCATAAAATTATAACCGGCAATTCAAGAATGCAGGAAAGACCAATATATCCATTATTCAACGCTCTGCAACAATTAGGGTTTAGAATTCAATATTTAAAAAGAGAAGGGGTTCTTCCTATTGAAATTTTGCCTGTAAATAAAGCTAATATAGGAAGTGAAGTATCAATAAGTGGAAAAATATCGAGTCAATTTATTTCGGCATTAATTCTTATCGGTTGGAAGTTACCTCAAGGAATTACCATTCACATACAAGATGAATGCACTTCATTTCCATACATTTTGCTGACTCAAAACTTAATGGAGCAATGCGGTTTAAAAGCTACAGTAACTGCAATGAAAATAATAATTCCACCGCAGAAAATTGATGCTAAAACAATCTCCGTGAGGGCTGACTGGACGAATGCCAGCTACTGGTATTCGTTTGTTGCGCTAAGTGAAAATGGAACCATAACACTTTCTGATTTGGATTTCGAAAGCAAGCAAGGTGATATTGTTATAATGGAAATTGGAGATCGGCTTGGCGTGAAAACAACATTGTTCAATGAAAAAATAGTTTTGACGAGGAAAGCAGTTCCTGCAAATGAAAACCTTCATTTTGATTTTAAAAATAACCCCGATTTAGCACAGACTATCATTGTACTTTGCGCTGCTAGGAATATCAAAGCAACTTTTAGCGGGTTACAAACATTGAGAGTAAAAGAGACTGACAGAATCAAAGCATTGCAAAATGAATTGCAGAAATTTGGAGTGCAACTTGTTGAAAACTCCAATCATTTGTATGTTTTGGACGGTTCATTTAAATTTACTGAGGAAACAACTATACGAACCTATAATGACCATAGAATGGCAATGGCATTTGCTCCATTGGCTTTAATCAATAAACTAATCATTGATAATCCGGATGTGGTGAATAAATCTTATCCAACATTTTGGGAAGAGGTGAAAAAGATTCAGGGTTAATCTTCAATTTTTGTAAACCGCAATCTTATTGCATTCCCAATTACCACCACATCGCTGAAAGCCATAGATGCAGCAGCTACCATTGGGTATAAAAAGCCAGCAGCAGCCAATGGAATTGCTACAATGTTATATGCAAAAGCCCAAAACAAATTTTGCTTTATCGTCTTATAGGTTTGTCTGGCAATGATATGTGCCTTTTGTAACGTTTTTATATCAGGATTCATAAGCACTATTTGAGCAGATTGCTGAGCAATGGCTGTCGCATTACTGAACGAAACAGCAACAGAAGCTTTGCTGAGAGCCGGTGCATCGTTGATGCCATCACCCACCATTGCTACACTGCCTTTTTTAGCAAAGGCATCAATTACTTCCAGTTTCTTATCCGGGGAGGCTGCAGCAAATACCTCTTGTAATCCTGCAATTTGTGCAAGTGTATTACATTTTTCCAAGGTGTCACCACTCAGTAAAATAGTATCTATTTCCTGCTGGCTAAAGTATTTCATTACTTCTGCTGCATGGTCTTTCACTTTATCTGCTATCGAAATTCCGGCAACACATTCCTTGTTTCTAAAAAGAAAGAGATTCCCTTTCAATGATTTTGTATCTCCTGTTTTTACTGAACCTAAAAACCAGTAATCATTGTTTTGATCTTTGGCTGAAATGCCTAAGCCCTTCCGTTCAGCAATTTCTCTTAATGTAATATTAGGGGCTAACCAATCTTTTTGAGAATTGAAAATAGATACAGCAATAGGATGAGAAGAATGCTGCTCTATAATGAAAATAATTCCTTTAATGTATTGTTCATTTTCAGTGGCTGAAATATCAATATCCGAAACAGCAAAATGTCCATCTGTTAGAGTTCCTGTTTTATCAAAAATGATATTTTTAGTTTTAGCAAATTCCTCGAGTGCAGAAGCTTGCTTCACCAGTATGCCATTTTTTCCTGCCTTACCGATGCCAACCATCACTGCAGTGGGAGTTGCCAGACCCATAGCACAAGGACATGAAATTACCAAAACAGCAACTGAGCGCAACAACGAATCCGAGAATGAAATATCAAAAGCAAAATAGTTTATTGCAAATGCCAAAGCTGCTATTACAATCACTAATGGTACAAAAATAGCACTGATATCATCTGCCAGTTTCTGGATCGCAGGTTTATCAGCCTGAGCTTTTTTCACCAACTCAATTATGCCGCTAAGGATAGAAGATTTAGGATTTGATGTTGCCCGAACAAAAAGATTGCCATCCTCAAGTATAGTCCCTCCAATTACAGTCGAGCCAACACTTTTACTAATCGTTATACTTTCTCCGGTCACCATAGATTCATCTACAAAGCCTTCGCCTTTTTCTATAATGCCATCCATCGGTATCTTGTCTCCCGCAGCAGCGAAGAGCAAATCGCCTTTCTTAATCTCTTCGTAACTTATCTCTGTGTAGTTTGCTTCGGCACTCTTATGTACCAGCTTTACTTTTTCTGATTTCAACTTTTGTAAAGCTGTTATATCTCCAGTTGTTTGCTTTACGGCTCTTTTCTCAAGAAGATTTCCCAGTAAAACTAAAGTAATAATGGTAGTTCCTGTTTCAAAAAACAAGTATTTGTATACCTCGTGAGAACCGAAGAACAGAGTCATTCCAACGATGCTGTATATGAATGCTGATAGGCTTCCAATAAAAATGAGCACATCCATATTGGGAACACCATTCTTTACTGAGTGGTAGGCGCTCCTTCCAAAAAATGCAAATCCGACAACATAAACCGGGAGCGATAAGACAAGCTGAAATATTGGATTGTGCAGCAGCGGCCAACTGATAAACATGTGCAAAAGCAAAGGAATAGCAAAGAAAAGGCAGAATATAAATTTAGACTCGAGGCTGGCTAAGAATTTTTTTTTTCAGGTTTTTCAGATAATACTTTGTAACCCAATTCATCAATCTGAGTGACTATTTCTTCATATTCTATTTCAGGTGCATTCACGAAAGTAACCTCGCCTGAGGCAAAATCAACATTTACCTGTTCCATTCCTGACCTCTCCAAACGCTTGCGAACAGAGTTGGCACAATTGGTGCAGGTCATTCCATCGACCTTAATTTGGGTAAGTTCCTGATTTCCCATGTCTCAAAGCTAAGGATTTAAACTTTAAGTAGGCTTATTTTTTTACTAACTATTTAATTTTATGAATATGAAAAATAGCATTAGCACAAAGATATAAATGAAGTTATATATGGTCAATTACTGTAGTTCGTTTTCCAGTGTTGTAAAAGATAATAAATCTATTCTGTAATAGTTTTCAATTCATCTATGATTTTCATATCATCAGGACTAATCATTATTTTTTTCCCTGTTGTCGTTGTAATCAGCAGCCTGTTTTTCCTCTGAGTGGTGTATAGTGTCACACTCCCAAGCTTTGATGAATAGAACTTACCGTAATAGCCGAATAGCCCTCCATTACCAAATGTTCTGATAAACATTCCTAAATCATTGCTCTTCACTTCTTTCACATCCATAATCTCTGACCGATTAATGACTCTCTTTGCAGCCGGTCTGTTTATGATTAATTCAGCATCGGTAAGCGTATAGGATTGTGGGGCATAAAGCCAGGTCAAAACTAAAAGCGCAATAAATGAAACTGTAGCTGAAATACTAACTATCAGAGAAGTAAGATCGCCATCTTTATTTTTCCATACATCCTTCGCAAAGGAATAGATGATTACAATAAAGATTACAACAGTAACTGCTGTAATGATTTTTGTGAGAGTATCCATTGATGCTTTGTATTCCATAGTATTGATTTAATTTCTTCTTTTCTCTTTCTGTCCTGTAAAACTAAAATCAACCCTGTAGTAGAATAGAGGTAAAAAGCCCAATTGATAAACTTCTCTTGGAGCAGTATTTGCTTCTACATATTGCAACCTAAGGATGTTCTTTTGGAAAGTCAGATTTACCAAATCCACACCTACTTCATGTGTGATACGCTTTTTGCCGTTAAACGAATAATTCAGTTTTATATCAAACCTAAAGTATGGTCTGAATTGATATTTGTTTCTTTGGTCATCTTGAACAATAGGATCCTCAGAGAATTTTGATTTTAGGGTATCATATGGTGTGTAGCGTTGACCGCCTCCAAAGGTGATTTTTCCTCCTATACCAATCACATTTATAGATTTCTTTCCCCATCTGAATTCCTTTGTTCCAAGAAGGTTCATGATATAGTTGGAGTTGAAAGAAGTGTTATACCATTTGCCATCGCTGGCTTTATATTTTGAGTCGAATACCGAACCCGAAAACATGGCAAACCAATTGTGAGTAAAGAATTTTTCTACTGTAACTTCAAGCCCCACATTTCTTCCGACACCTTTATTTACAAGCTGTCCCGGGAAAAATCTATCGAAGCTGGAACCTTCATTAATTACGCTGTATGAAGAAGCAAACTTATCAATCGGAATACCAAAGAGATATTGGAAATAGGCTTCAGTTCTGATTCGAACATCATACTTAAAGAATACATCATATCCGGCAACAGCCTGAAAAGATCTTGAGAAGTCCAGTCCTTTGTTCTTAACGCCCTTATTTTGATTGGAGAAATCAAGGTTATGGAAATAAATATAGGAAGGTTGCATTTGGCTATGCAATCCCACACCAAGAGATACACTTTGATTCTTCTTGAATTGGTACTTAGCGGCAATACGGGGTTCTATACTCCAACTTTTATTAAGTGTGAAAAACTGACCATGAAGCCCTGTATTGAGCGTAATCTTTTCAGTAGCTTTCCATTTCCATTGTACGTATGGTTGAAATAAGAAATGCACGCCATTGTATGAAAGTCGTTTTTCCCAGGTGAATACATTTTCATTCAGAATGCTGTCTGAATAGGAGTAGATATATGCCTCACTGTTCATACCAAATCGAACCGTGTGATTAGGATTTAATTTGTAATTTCTGAAGAAATTTCCGCTGACTTTACTTTCCTGAAAACGATAAAACATTTTATCATAGGTGTTGTCAATTTTATAAATTCCTAGTGTGCTATCTATATGTCTTTGAATTCTGACAAAATGATTTTGAAGATATTGAGTAGAACCGGCAAAAGTAATTTTAGCATAAGCTCTATCACTCAAAGGTCTGGTGTAGCTTATTCCTAGTACACCCATTCCTGTTCTGTAGAATTCATCAACATCTTTGCTGCTATATATTTCTCTTTTATTTGGAACAAGGTCTTTACTTGTAATCAGATTTACAGAACTCAATCCACCAATACCAAATACTGAAATATTACCACCTTTTTTCAAAGGGAAATTAAATTTGAATTGTAAATCCTGATATTTTGGGATGGCTTTGGTGCCAATGTCTATTCCTGCTTTCACTAATAAATCCAGTGTAGCATAACGGTAATTAAAAATATAAGACGACTTATTCTTTTTACTAAGCGGTCCTTCTGCAAAAGCTTCAGCTCCCATCAATCCAAATTGGAGCGCGAACTCATGCTTTTCATTATTCCCATTTTTATAGCGAACGTCAAAAACTCCGGCTAATGCGTTGCCATACTCAGCAGGAAAAGCACCTGTCATAAAATCAGAATTTGCTAAAACTCTGTTGCTCAGCATACCAACAGGGCCTCCGGTGGTTCCTGCAACAGCAAAGTGTGATGGATTGGGAATATGAACGTTTTCTAATCGCCACAGCACACCAAAAGGAGAGTTTCCTCTGATTACAATATCATTTCTTGAATCATCAGTGCCGGAAACACCCGCAAAATTAGAAGCCATTCTAGCCGGATCATTTCTACTTCCTGCGTATCGAGCTGCTTCATCTACTGTGAATTGTCTGGCACTTAAAGTAGTCATTTCATTAATGGTTTCGCCCTTTCTTCTGCCACCACTTACCTGCACTTCCTTCATCTGAGTCAGTGAAGATTCCATATCAATTCGCATCACAACCTCTTTAGCAGATGACACCGGGACATTGGGAATAAATACCTTATTATATCCCACATACGAGGCATTGATATTTACACGGCCTATAGGAACACCCTCTATTCTGAAATTTCCATTTTCATCGGACACACATACTCCAATTAGCTTTTCATTAAGCACAACAGAAACATTTACTCCTATGAGAGGCAGATTGGCATCTTTATCATATACCGTTCCCCTTACAGCTTGTTTTAATTGTTGAGCTGTTGATGTAAGAGTTAATATAAAAAGGGAAAAGATTAGAGGTAGAAATCTTTGCATCAGTTTGGTTTTGGTTTAATTTAAATGTAACACCAATTCCTAAATGAAACAAGACCACTTAGATTTAAAGCAGCAAAATTTTATTCAATTTCGGTAACCTTATCCACAAAATAAGGTGTTTCTCCCTGCCACTTAAATTGATGAATAATCTGCTTGTAGTGTAATTGAACTTTTCTGCCCTCTAAAGATTCAAGTTGTTTGGAAACCTTTTCATCTCTTACCGAAAAATCCCAAAAGTTATTAACTAAAGTATTTCCTTGAGCCGATACTCCGCCAAGATTGAGTTGACCTTCATGCGTTTTGAATACATAACCCTTAGTGGAATATTTCATCAATATACCAGCTCGTGTGCCTTCGCTGTATGTGTATTGTGTGTATGCATAATAAATTCCTAATCCAACCAAAAGCAGGAGTATAATTATTCCGAAAACTTTTGCAGCGATGTTGTTTTTCATATTTTTTGAATTTTATAAGAAGATGATATATTTCTATGCTTAAGATTAATCAAAGATAGTAAAGCTTCTATGAGAGAAGTTCGCATCAGTAACAACTCTATTATATAATGTTCGCGGTGAAATTCCTGTTCGCATCCATTGCACTTTTATAGTAGTCGATGTGCCGGCAGTTACAGTTACCGGAAACATGGTAAAATGAGCATTCCAGGCCGTAGCAACTCCATCAGAATTATCATAATCAGTGCAAAGTGTAATACAGCCTGCATTAGGAACTGCGACTCCGTCTTTGAATAATTTAAACTCAGCATAAGCAAGTTTTGCACCACTTGGATCCATGTCGCCTGCAGCACTGAAGTTGACAAACACAGTATTGTGTTTGGGCGTAAACGTTAATGTCATATCTGCCATATCTGCGAATGTAGAACTATTGATAGTTATATCAGTAGTGCCTTTTGAAAATTGAATATTAGAACCATAAGGTGTAGTCCAGATCGGAGCAACTCCTGCACCTGATGATGTGAGTACTTGTCCTGTGTTACCCGGTAAAGCATTGGGCATCAGCGCTCCACTAAATTGCACATTGCCTGCGACATCCAACTTCTGTGCTGGATTTGTAGTGCCTATACCAACATTTCCAGTATTTGAAATTCGCATTCTTTCTGAGAGCGTAGCAGTAGCATCAGCAGTAGTGCTAAATGATAAAGCTGTTGGCAAATCAGCTGTGCTTCCTGACGCGGCATCTCTGAAAGCCTGAATCTGAGCCTGAGGTCCTGTTTGCCGATTATCACCGAAATTTATATATGCCATTACAGAGCCATTTGCGCTTTGCGAGTTAGATTGTCTTAAAGATAAGGTTGCCGGAGCTGCTGCACCAATAGTTGTATTTCTGATTTCCAAATCTACACCTATAGGAGAGGTTGGGGCAGACTCAGAGGAAATAACGGCTCTGCCTTTTGAAAACAATGCCCATGTATTTGGATTTGCATCATCGTAGGAGGCGGTTGTACCTGTAATTCCATATAATCCATAAGTATTTCCTCCGCCAGTTCTATATGATAGATACCCTCCAACAATTCTGTCAACAGATAAAACTGCACCTACACCAAAAAAAGCATTTCCGGGAGGGTCTGGAGTTGTATTGGTAACAAAAATCCCTCTTGCTCTGTCATTACCTGCTGTAATATTAATCCCAAATGACGTGGCAGATTGGTTAGTCATGTTCATAGAAATACCATTAGCTTTAGTAGCTATTGCATCTACATTGAATGACATAAGGTAATTTGCTGTAGGCGTTGTTGTCCCAATTCCTATTAATCCATCTTCAGTCAGTCTCATTCTATCTGTATTGGCCGTTTTTATAGCTAAGGCTTTATTATCTGTTGTACCTAAAAAGTTTGTTCCAGCTGTTGTTCCTGAGTTTCCATTAAGTAGCCAAGCCTTCACCGAAGATGTAATAGTGGCAGGTTGGTCGGTATTTATCGCAATTGCCCCATCAGGGTTATAATCCAATGTAGTGATATTCCAATTAGGGCCAGTGCTTCCTGTAGCACCTGTTGAACCAGTAGATCCTGTTCCACCTGTTGCACCTGAAGATCCTGTAGCACCAGTTGCACCTATATCACCAGTGGCTCCTGTAGAACCTGTCACTCCTGTTGAACCAGTAGATCCTGTAAATCCTGTTGCACCAGTAGATCCTGTTCCACCTGTTGCACCTATATCACCAGTGGCTCCTGTAGAACCTGTCACTCCTGTTGAACCAGTAGATCCTGTAAATCCTGAAGCACCTGTTGAACCAGTAGATCCTGTTAATCCTGTAGATCCTGTAGCACCAGTAGATCCTGTTAATCCTGTAGCACCTGTAGATCCTGCAGCACCTGTTGAACCAGTAGCTCCCGTTGTTCCTGTCACTCCTGTTGCACCAGTAAATCCTGTAGCACCTGTAGATCCTGAAGCACCAGTTGAACCAGTTGCACCACCACCTGATGATGTACAAAGATTTTTCCAGCCACTTTCAAAATAATAAAAGCAAAGCAAATCAGTATCATACACTAACAAACCTTGTGCAGGATTTGCAACGCCTAATCGCTGA
>CANHIG010000022.1 GCA_947461105.1 Bacteroidota bacterium
AAGAATGATGGAGTGAGTTTGTGCTTGCAAAATGTTACTGAAACTAATAATGAATAATAAGGCAATTATTGCTTTTCGAAAAATTACTTTCCTTGGTTGGTTTGAGAAAATTTGCTTCATTTCCAATTTTTTTGTTTTTTTTCGAAGCGTCTGCCATTCAAAGCGGTGTCGGTTGTTGTCAAAATGTTCATTTTTTGTCTGTCAGTTTAATGTTTGCAGTGTCGTCTTAGGGTTTCCGGTAACGTTTTCGGGCTTGGCGAAGGTGGCGATTTTCACCACAAATGTTGATGCGGAGAACCAAACTTTGATTAACCACAAATGTTTCTGCGGGGCAATGAACCGCCACTTTTGCCAAACCCGTGTTACCTGCTGGGCTTTCTTTTCGTGTCATATTAGTCGTCTTACTTTTTGCTTGTATGCTTCATATTTTTGTCCGTGTTCTTTGGTTAAAAACTCTTCTTCAAGTCTGATTTGAATTTGAATAAGAATATAACCTAAAACCAGAAAAAGCCCTGTCAATGCGTTTGGAGTTGTCAAGAATAGTCCAAGCAAACTTAAAATCATACCAAAAAATATTGGGTTTCTTGAAAGTCCAAAAAGTCCTGTCGTTACAAGTTCTGTTTTCGTTTCAGTGTCTATACCTATTCGCCAAGAATTTTTCATATGTCCTTGTGCTATAATTGTCCAAGCAAGTGCGACTGTCAAAAGTCCAAGTCCGATATATTTAACAGTTAAATTGTCAAGTAAGATAATTGGCAAAAAGTTGTCGTGCCAAGTCGGGAAAAAAGCATAAGCTAAAACATAAATAAACATAGCAATAAGTGTCAGTTTGAAATAAAGTCCGATTAGTCCAAATGCACTGTCGTCTTTTGGTAACACAAGCGGATTTTTTCCAATTCGTCTTGCAACAATTACACTTTTTAAAACGAATGCAAGTCCGAAGTAAATTATAAAATAAATTGGTAATGTTAGTCTTAGTATTTCGTCCATTTTTTGTCTGTTTGTTTATACGTTTGGTTCGTCATAGCCTTGCAGGTAACTTGCAGATATACCTGATAAAGTCAGGGCTATCTGCCCAAATTGGCGAGACATGCCTGACTGCTGTCAGGGTTTATTCATATCAAATATATTATAATGTCTGCTCAATTCAAATCATCAAATGGAGATAGCATATTTGCTTGTTCTGCTCCAAAGCTTACAATCTGAAGTTTGACGCAAAATCAAATTGTATTATAAGTGCTGTTTCTTTGGTTTAAGGGCTTAAAAAAGTTATTGCCTCACGATAGGATATATTACACTATTTCTTCTTCACAAAACCCGCTGTATTGATATTCAGCGATATGTGGGCTTGTGTTTGTTTCAGCGGCAGCGCACTAAGCCCGGCATGAAAGGAAAATTGCTTTATCCTCAGCCCCAGCCCGAAAGAAAAACCCGCAAGACCTCTTCGGGTATCTTGCTTGTATTCCATTCTTCGCTGATGGTTGTAGGCGAAATCTATATAGACAATCTTCTTGATATTCGCCTCCACCCCAATCACCACATGCCTGAAAATTTCATCGGCCAGATAGGATTTCTTTTTGGTGTTAGCGGTATCTTCAAAAAGGTTGGCGTTGGTATTATCAGCTGGGTTATCGTATCTGATATTCCAGTTTGTGAGGTCATGGAAATTTACATGAAATCGCAATGGTATTTCTTTAAACCCGAATGACAAACCTGCCTGAAGGTTAAAAGGAACCGGTTCGTAATTTCCTTTACTGTATACTTTCAGCTGTCCGCCTACATTGCGCGCTACAATGGAGAAAAATACAATGTCTTTAGGGTCTTTCACCGATGCTGCAAAATCAGCAGACATGCCCACAGAAGTGTATGATGCCAGCGTAGAGGTAATCAGGCGCAGGTTGGTACCTACCCCGAAAAGCTTTCCAAATCTATAACTGCCTCCTCCATAAATCGAAACATCCGCAGGATTCATGGAGCCTGTTACATTGGAAGTTTCATCGGTAGTTTTGATAGCTCCGTAAGCCATATATTGCACCCCAAAACCATAAGTACCAAACTTTTTAAAATCATGGGTATAGCTGAAATTGCCGAAGTTCATCCCTCCTGGACTTATGCCCTGATTGATGGAAAGTTGACCATGCATGGCGGCATTCATGGCCGCAGGATTTGCCAGTTGCACCGAAGGGTCTTTGTCCATAGTGCTCACGTTGTATTCGCCAAGCGCTGTGATTCGGGCAGAGGGCGACAACTTCAGGAATGCATAGCTATAAGAACCGCCAAACTGTGCGGAAAGAGAAAGGCACGAAAAAGCAATTGCAAACAGAGAAAAACGCAACATCACAAAATTTGACATAAGACGATTAACCAAATAAAATATTGTGTTCAAAGGAGAAGATTTTTACGGCTTTTTATTCAGTTTGCTGTTTTTGATGCTGTAGGTAAAATAAATAACGAAGCCTATCAGCAACCAAACGAACAATCTCATCCAGTTTTCTATACCCAATCCATACACCATAGCGGCACAAACCAATATGCCCAAAATAGGCACTAGAGGCACAAATGGTGTTTTGAAAGGACGCGCAATGTGCGGATCAATTTTGCGCATGATAATCACTCCGGCACAAACCAATATAAACGCAAATAAAGTTCCGATACTGGTCATATCACCCACTATATCTCCCGGAACAAAAGCCGCAAATACACCTACAAACAAGAAAAGCAGCATGTTTGATTTATAAGGTGTTTTATACTTAGGATGTAGTTCTGAAAATATTTTTGGAATCAAACCATCTTTTGACATAGAGTAAAATACTCTCGATTGCCCCAGCAACATCACCAAAATCACAGATGAAAAACCTGCAAGAATAGCCACAGTAATAAATAAACTCAACCAACCATATCCCGGCATATATTTTTGAATGGCATAAGCTACTGATGCTTCGTGTCCCGCTGCGCCTACTCCAAATTCTTTGTAGTTTGCGATTCCTGTAAGCGTGTAGGAGAAAGCGATGTAAAGGATAGTGCAGACTACTAGTGAGCCCAAAATACCAATAGGCATGCCCTTTTGCGGGTCTTTGGCTTCCTGCGCGGCAGTGGACACTGCATCAAAACCAATGAATGCGAAGAACACAATTCCTGCGCCTTTGATAATGCCTGAGAAACCAAAATCGCCAAATACACCTGTGTTCTCTGGAACAAAAGGAACGTGGTTTACCGGATTGATAAATTTCCATCCAAGAGCAATGAACATGATTACGATAAATACTTTCACGATTACGATGATTCCATTTATAAAAGCAGATTCCTGAGTGCCGCGCATCAGAATGAGCGATAGGGATAGCAAAATACCTAATGCCGGAATATTAATAATGCCCGATATACCATCTGGGCTGCTTTGAAAAGGGGAGTGGCAATACTGATATGGTATAGAATAGCCAAACTGCTGCAATAAATTATTGAGATATTCCGACCATGCAATACCTACTGTAGCTGCACCCAATGCATATTCCAACACTAAATCCCAACCGATAATCCAGGCTAAAAACTCTCCAAGCGTAGCGTATGTATATGTGTATGCACTTCCCGCTACCGGTATCATAGCCGCAAATTCTGTGTAGCACAATCCCGCAAATGCACAGCCCAACCCTGCAATTAAAAAGGAATAGACAACTGCCGGTCCTGAGTGCGCACCTGCTGCTGCTGCTGTTCTCACAAAAAGTCCTGCGCCAATGATAGCGCCAATTCCTAATGCTACCAAAGCCATAGAACCTAAGGTGCGCTTGAGTGTGTGCTCGCCTGCTTCAGATTCTTTAATTAAATCAGGTATAGATTTTCTTCTGCTTAATACTGACATGGGTTAAATGTTTGGTTTAGAATTTTTGAAGTCTTATAAATGTAAAAATGTTTTTGATTAATGGACATTAATCTATATAAATTTTAAGTCCATCGTATGCAATGTGAACATGAGAAGGTAAAGTTGGTTGCACAGCTTCATGCTTGCCAAAGTGATGGCTCATGTGAATAAAGTAGGCCTTTTCCGGATTTATTTTTGCCACAAATGCCAATGCTTCCTCAATAGTAAAATGGGCATTATGTTCGCGATGTCTCAGCGCATTTACTACTAATGTTTTTGTTCCTTTTATTTTCTCTACTTCACTATCGGCAATGGTTTTAGCATCTGTGATATAGGTGAAATCTCCTATACGGAATGCGGTAACGGGTAGTTTGTAATGCATCACCTGAATCGGGGTAATTTCCAATTCGTTTATGGTAAATTTTTTATCTCCTATGATGGAGAATTTCATCTTCGGAGCATAGTCATACTCGGTGTCTTTAAACGCATAAGAATATTGCTCCTTAATCATTTGCTCTGCGTATTGGTCGCAAAAAATATCAATCACTTTGCCCTGCAAAAAATTGAAAGGTCGGATGTCGTCTATGCCGCCTACATGGTCTCTGTGGCCATGAGTAATCAAAATAGCATCCAGAGCTTTCACCTGATTGTCGAGCATTTGTCGCCTGAAGTCTGGCCCTGCATCTATGCATATTGAGGTTTGCTCCGAACGAATCAGCACCGCGGTTCTGAGTCTTTTGTCTTTAGTATCTTCTGAGCGGCACACATCGCAGTCACAAGCAATCATGGGAACTCCACCGGATGTGCCTGTTCCTAAAAATATGACTTCGAAACTCATCAAATTATTTTTGCTGTTCGCATAAATGTAGCAGAAAAAATCGGCTATTTAGATTGACTGAAAAGCGTTTCAGGCTGTTTGGTAGTCAACTCATCAAAGTAGGAACGAGTTTCTTCTTTCATATCTTCCAGATGCAGATCTACCAGACTCAGAATTTCTATCAGGCTGTTTATTTTTGTATCGAGCGGATGAAATTTATTAATCACTACCACACGTTTATTTTCCAAAACACAATAGCCTGAATTAAAGTTTCCTTTTTCATAGCGCACGGTATAGCCACCTTCTTCAAAAATGCGTTCTATCTTCTTTTGTGTATGTAGATTGTATCGCAGCATTGTATTTAATTTCCGTAACGAAGTTACTTTCTTTACATTTACCAAATGATTAAGAAACTCACATTGTTGATAATTTTCAGCCCGCTGGTGGTTTTTTCTCAATCCGTTGAAAATAAAGACGGTTCATTGATTATTGATTTCAAGAAAAAGGAAAAAAAGGAGACTGAAACACGAGATTTTGTAAGGCCGGATGAGGATGTGGATAAATTTGCCGTTGAAAAGCCCAAAGCAAAGCTGGAAGAAGAGCCTGTAGATTTAAACAATGAGAGCTTGTTTAAAGGTCTCTTTTCAGCAGGTATGAATCTGAGTCAGGTGGATGGAGACAGCGAGGCAGGATTTAGAAAAGTAGGCGCTTATGCCGGAATAGGAACCTTGGTGAAGTTTCATAAAAACTTTTCTATTAGTCTGGAACTGGTTTACTCTATGCGAGGCGCGAAACCGCAATACAGGAATTACACTGATGCAGCAGGAGTGAATCAGCAAAACAAATTTGATATTACCTACGACTATGTTGATATACCGCTTAGCATCAATGTGCATGATAAGAAATTTGTAATTTTCGGTGTTGGACTTTCCTTAGGCTCTATGGTGCGTTACAAAGAAACTAATGTGAGAGGTATTGATACCACTAATGCTCCGGCTCCTTTTGTGCAGCCGAAAAGATTTGACTTAGCTTTTCAAACTGGATTTACTTTTCTTATTAAAGAGCAAATTGGTATTGGGTTAAAGTTTCAATATTCATTGCTTGGACTAAGACCTTCCTATCCGCTTTCCAAAATCCAGAATCAATACAATAACACGATTACACTTCGGGTAAGTTTTCTGTTGGATTCCAAAAAGATGAAATACAGAAAACAAAAAGGGTATAAATTCTAAAGTGCTTTCAGTATATCCACTTTGTCCTGATCTATAGCAGCTATAAGGTCTTCAATGCTGTTAAACTTCTTTTCGGAGCGAATATATTTTACAAATTCAAGCGTAATCATTTGTCCATAAATGTCCTTGTCGAAATCCAGAATATTTACTTCTACACTGATATGTTTGCCGCCAAAAGTAGGATTGTAACCTATGCTCAGCATTCCTCTCTTTTTAATGCCATCTACATACACATACACCGCATAAATCCCTGTTTTTGGAGTCAGCTTCGTAGGCTCTATCAATTGCAGATTTGCAGTAGGATAGCCTAGTTTTCTACCATTTTGCAACCCTTTGATTACAAGTCCGGAGAGTGTATAGGCATACCCAAGCAGTTCATTTGCTTTGGTGATTTCACCATCGTGAAGGGCATTTCTGATTTTTGTGGAGCTGATTGTGATGTCATCTAAAGCTTGTTTGGATATTTCTTCCAAATCGAAGTTATACTTTTTTTTAAGTTGCTCCAGCAAATGGAAGTCGCCTTTTCGGTCGCGACCAAATTTATGGTCATAGCCAATAACAATGCATGATGGATGAAAATATTTCACCAGAAAATTTTCGATATAATCCTCCGGACTTTGTTCTGAAAATTCGCGCGAAAAAGGGATGATAACAGCCACATCAACACCGCAATCTTCCAGTAGTTTTATTTTCTCATCTACTGTGGAAAGTAGCTTTAAAGTAGTATCATCAGGGTTAATGACAAATCGCGGATGAGGGTGAAACGTTATGATTACCGACTGTCCGTTTCTTTCTTTCGCCAGTTGATTAATGCGTTCTATAATTTTGCGATGACCAAGATGCACACCATCAAATGTCCCTATAGTAATCACTGGGTTTTGTAAACCACCTAAATCATTAATGTTTCTTATTACCTTCATAGCATCCCGAAGTTACTCTTCTATTTTTTCTATGAGCGAAAGTAAATTATTTAGTTCAAAGGCCTCATCAATTGAAAAAGCGCCACTTTTTGTTCTCACTAAACTTTTCAGATAAGCTCCAACACCTAAAGCCTGCCCCAAATCATGTGCCAGCGAACGGATATAAGTGCCTTTGGAACATTGAATCGAAAAAGAAATAAGAGGTAAATCTATAGCTGTAATTTCAAAGCTTGAAACTCCTACCCTGCGTGATGGCATATCTACCTTCTGATTATTTCGCGCCAAATCATAGGCTTTCATACCTTTTACTTTTATGGCAGAATATATAGGCGGTAACTGATCAATAGCACCTTCAAATTGCTTTGTTGCATTTTTGATGGCTGCTTCTGTAATAGCTGAAATATCTTTAAGTTCTTCTTCCTCTGTCTCTGCATCATAAGATGCCGTTACTGCTCCGATTTTAATAGTGCCTGTATATCCTTTTTCTTCTGCCTGAAAAGAATCGAGCTGTTTGGTCATTTTGCCCGTGCAAATAATGAGTATGCCTGTAGCCAATGGATCCAGCGTTCCTGCATGACCCACTTTTAGTTTTCCGACTCTTTTTCCTAATGAAATCCTAATCTTATTTACCACATCAAAAGAGGTCCAGTTCTTTGGTTTATCCACTAGCAAAACTGTGCCTTCCACAAAATCAGATAACCTTTCAGGCTTTTTTAAAATCACGATGCTGTAAATTGATTATTTCAATATCTGTAGCGGCAAATGCAAAACGTAAATTCCTATAAGGATAAGTGCTCCTATTATAATTCGGTAGTAACCGAAAATTCTCAACCCATATTTATTGATTACTCGAAGAAAAAAATTGATAGCAATAATAGCTACAATAAATGAAGTCACATTCCCGATTAAAAGAGAGAATATGTCTGAGCCTCGCACCGAATCAAAACCCTTGTAAGTTTTATAGACTGCAGCAGCTGAAATAGTAGGAACAGCAAGAAAAAAGGAGTATTCTGCGGCTTGCTTGAAAGTCATTTTTTGGGTCAGCCCGCCAATAATAGTTGCTGCACTACGCGACACTCCCGGAACCATAGCAAAGCATTGAGATAATCCTATTATAAAAGACTGCTTAGTATCAGGAACAAAAGGCTTGGGCACTTCCACATAAGCATTCTCTGAATGACTTTTGTGTGTTACTTCAGGTTCTATAATGTGCTGATGATTAAAATACTTATCAGCACATATCATTACAATCCCTCCCAAAATAAGCATTAAGGCAACTACAGGGACGCTCTGGAGTAAAGAATCTATAAAATCGTTCAGTGCAAATCCTAATATCGCAGCGGGTATGAAAGCTATTATCAGTGACTTGTATAAGTCCAGAGACTGAAGAAATCGCCTTCTGTACATGAGTAATACAGCGAGTATTGCGCCAAACTGGATATTTACTAAAAACACTTTTGCAAATGAAGTCTCCTGAACACCAAGTGCTGCCTGAGTTAAAATCATGTGTCCTGTGGAAGATACCGGCAAAAACTCAGTTAGCCCCTCAACGATGCCTAAAACGATTGCCTCAATTGTTGTCATGCCTCTTTTGGCTTTTTTAAAATAGCTAAAACTTCTATTCCAAAGCCTATCATTACTACTATGGGAGCAAGGGTTATTCTTCGGAAGCTGTATATTTCATCGGCAGGAAAAACAGACGGATCGGTATTGTTTTTGCCCAACATCAATAAAAAGCCAACAATGATTACTACTATTCCTGCAAGCATCAGGATGTAGTTCTCTTTAGTGAACATAAAAAAAGAAGGTTGGGAACTTGGAGTGCTTTTGGAACTTGCAGTTGCTTTAGCTTTAATCTTTGGTTTTTCAGTAGCCATATCTATTCATATTTAAGGAAGCGAATTAATGCAATAATAGTACTTAAAGGAATAAAAAGTATTGAAAAGACAATCAAAATCACACTATAAATACCATATTTTAAGAAATCCTCCTGCAAATGTAAATCTGCAAAAGAACTGTCTAAATAATATCCAATGCCAATAATGGTGGCTAAAGCCAATATAGATGCTAAAAATGAAACTAAAGCAGAACGCAGTATATATGGCATGGCAATGAAAGTGCGCTCCGCTCCGAACATCTTTAACGTTTCAATTTTTAATCTGTCAAATGAAAGAGTAAGCCTTGTTATGAAAAATATCACCAGCAATGCGAAAAATACGATAGTGAACAATGTAATCAGGATAATAATCTTGGCAACCGGTAATGCTCTTTCCAATTTCAGCAACGCATTATCAGAATAGTTGACTTCAGCCACTCTTTTCAACGCTTTTATTTGTGAGCTGATTAAAGCCAGATGGTAACTGCTCAGGTACACGCTTTTTAATCTGAATTGAATAGAGTGGTATAACGGATTCACTTCCAGGAAGTCTGCCACTCCGTTGCCCATATTAGCTTTGAGTACCTCCATGGCTGCATCTTTATCAATGAGTTGAGTTTGCAGGCAATAATTAGATGTTTTAATGGCCGATTCAATACTTTTAGCCTCGTTTTTGTTCACTTCGGGCGTAAGTACAATCTCAACTAAAAAGTTTTCTTTGATATTTTTCTCAAGAATCTGAAGCTTGAAAATCACAGCCATAAAAAGACCTACAGTGGTCAATGCCAGAAAGCTAGAAATAAAAGCGACCAACCCTGCGTATCCGTTTTTCATTAATTGTTGATTTTCAATTCAAAATTTTAAAAAAAATAAATCTGCCTTTTGTTATATATGTGAACAAAGGTAATTTTTATAAGTGAGGCAATTCCTCTAATTATTCACAAAACAACAGTGATTTCAACCTTTGACTATTCATTCGTTATAGTAATTAGTTCCGATAAAAAAATAAATTTCTATATGATGGAAAAAAATGTTTGATTTGCGCACCAAAAAATTTAAAAAATATGTTCTGGACATTAGAATTAGCATCATACCTAGAGGAGGCGCCTTGGCCTGCTACCAAAGACGATTTGATTGATTTTGGTATCAGAAGCGGTGCTCCTGTTGAGGTTATAGAAAACCTGCAGGAACTCGATGACGATCAGGAAATGTATGAAGGCATAGAAGATATCTGGCCTGATTACCCAACAAAAGACGACTTTTTCTTTAACGAAGAAGAGTATTAAATTTAGAAATTACTATTTTCGAAACACCACTCCAAAAGGGTGGTGTTTTTTTTTGCAAGATTATTGAAACGTTCCATTAAAAATATCTATATGAAAAGGATTTTAGTTATCACTGTTTTGAGTATGGCAAGTTATACATCCGGCAACGCTCAATTTCAATTTATTGAAGATGCCGTGAAGCAAACGATTAATAACACCATTAATCCCAATAGCAATTCAACCAATACCACCCCAACGCCAGCAACTAATGGATCAAGCAGCGGTTCCACTCAAACTAGTGGAAAAACAAATATGGGTGGCAACTCCAATGGCAGTAGTACTAAAACGACTAATACCAATACCCAGACTGGGGGAAAGCCTTCAATGGAGGGCAATACTAACAACACGAATACCAACACAAATACTATTGGTGCTACATTCGGAGGACTTGTAGGTGCAGTTACCGGAAGTTCAGGTTCTGGTTCTACTGCAAATTTCACTCAATCAGAGGCCGCAAATGCTATCAAGGAAGCACTTACTAAGGGTATTACTAAGGGTGTTGACTTGGTGTCGGTGACTAACGGCTACTTTGGAAATCCAAGTATCAAAATCCCTTTTCCTCCTCAAGTAGCAATTGTGGCGAGCACCCTGCAAAGGGTAGGAGCGGGGAGTCTTGTAGATAAGTTTGTATTGCAAATGAATCGTTCTGCGGAGCAGGCTGCAAAAAAGGCAACTCCTGTTTTTGTGAATTCTATAAAGCAAATGACTATTTCTGATGCCATAAATATTGTGAGTAATCAACAACCTGATGCTGCTACAAAATTTCTGCAACGAACCACCACCGACCAGCTGGTTGCGGCTTTCAGACCGAGTATTAAAACTGCGTTAGACAAAACATATACCACTTCGCTTTGGTCGCAAATAATGACCACATACAACAAAGTTCCTCTTGTTCAAAAAGTAAATCTAGATTTGACTGACTTTGTTACCCGTAAGGCATTGGATGGTCTTTTCTATATGGTAGCAAAAGAGGAAGCCAAAATCCGAAAAGATCCCGCAGCAAGAACTACAGATATTCTCAAAAAGGTTTTCGGAAACATTAAATTGTAATTCCAAACATTTCAAAATTCAGCCATCTGTTGCAAGTATTTGAGTAGTGGGATAAGAGAAATTACTAAATTCTGTTTTATGCTTTACAAAGTTTTAAATCACAGCTGCAGTCAAACGAATTCTGATTTACAATAACTATCAGGGAAAGTAGCACGGATTTATGCTGGTAGAAAAGGTATAACTTTTAGTTTACCTCCCACAAATAATTTTATGCTTTACTGTATTGCTTTGTTTTGAGATTTATGAGTAATGATAAAAAATGGGAATGGAGCGCTAATACTAACTCTGTTAAAACAAAGAAGCCATATTCTATTGATAATCAATAAAATATGGCTTTAATATTGAGGTCGAGAGCGGATTCGAACCGCTGTAGAAGCTTTTGCAGAGCTCTGCCTAGCCACTCGGCCACCCGACCACGAGCTGCAAATCTATACTTTTAAAGCTATTCTCAAAACATGATTAACTATTTCACCAAATAAATTTTTTTTGTTCTTTCTGCCTGATCTGCTTTGAGTTTTAAGGTATATATACCATCGGCTAAGTTAGAAATGTCAATTATAGCTTCTGAGCGTATCAATTCACTTTTTACTTCTTTCCCATAAATATCAAATACCTCGCATGATGCATTAGATGCATCATGTGATATATTTATTTTTCCTTGAGTAGGATTTGGATATATTCTCGCAAATAATTTTTGTTCTATATTATTTATTGCTGCCGGGTATGTAATATCAACACCAGAAACAATTCCGGCTCTTGATGTTTGAAGTATCCATCGCATAACACCAACTTGTTCTTTTGTAAACATATTTAAACATCTATCATCAGAATAATCCATGTAGTTTTCAAGCATATCTGGATGATCAACAGGTGTATCAGTACATGAGTTGGTGGTATAATTGCATGTTTGCTGATTGGCTGCTGCTGCCGTAGGGGTATCATCTAAGCCATCATCCACAGTGCAGTCGCCATCACCCCATATATGTCTCAATCCTAAATAATGCCCGATTTCATGCACAGCACTTCTTCCTTGCGCTACTGTAGGATCCAGTGGTGATGTATTATTTCGTCCAACTACAGGATAATGCAGTACCACTCCCTGATGTGCCGCATCTGTGGTATCGGCAGCTGTCCAGTTTGGGGCATTATTCGGAGGGAAAGCATATCCTAGTACACCAAATCCATTCAAGATATTACATACCCAAATATTCAAATATTGGTCAGTAGGCCAAGGGTCTTTTCCTCCTTTTGCTGCACTTTTCACCTCATCAGCAAATGGGGTGAAACCTAGAGGCCCTGTTGGTGAACCCAATGTCCTTGTTATGCCTGTTGTGAAGTTGCCGTTAGGGTCTTGAGATGCCAATTCAAATTCAATTCCTGCATCAGCAGCAACTGGTAGAAATTCGGTTCTGGTAAGTGAAGTATCTGCATTTTTTCTTCTGTAATCTTCATTTAATATTTCGATTTGAGAATAAATAAATGAGTCAGGAATGTTTTCTGCTGCGGTAGTATATACAACATGGAATACTACTCTGATTTTATACACAGTATCCGCCATGGAACGTGATGAATTAGATATTTTTGTCTGTCTTTTGGCCTCATCAAATAGATGATTTACTCTGTCATTATATCCGGGATGTTGCTTTTCATATTCATTCATCACCTCTTTAGTGTAACATCTTATGGTATTTTGTTGGGCGAACAGAGCGAAAGAGCCAATTTGGAATGCGAGTAGTAGTATTTTTTTCATAGATGCCTCTTTTACTTATTATGAAACTAAAACTTTTATTTAAGAACTTTAGTTCTTTCAACAAATACTTTTTCCACTCTGCCTTTAATAGGAGGGGAATGTTTGGTTACACGCACTTTAATTTCAGCCACATTTTCAAAATTCTGCTCAATGGCTGCAATAATATCTGTGCAAACCTTCTCAATCAGGTTAGTTGGGATATTCATAATTTGCTCTGTAAGGGCAAAAACTTTTTCATAGTTGATGGTATCAGCTACATGATCAGATTCAGATGCTTTAGTGATATCTGAATCAATATAGGCATCAACAGTATAATGAGCGCCTGTCTGTTTTTCATGAAGATATACACCATGAAAAGCATAAAAATGCATTCCTTCAATTCCAATTGTACTCATTGCCATTATTTGCTCGAAAATGATAATTTATTCTCAAATAATTGAGTTTTTATGCTTGGTGGGTAACTATGCTTTAAGTTTTGGGTGCTTGTGCTATATTCGCTTTTAAATTTAACCAATAATGCGTCAGGATTTATACCAGCATCATGACTATTACATGATTGATGATTTGCTCACTCCCGAACACAAAGTAATCAGAGAGAGTATAAGGGATTATGTGAAAACTAAACTGACTCCTATTATCGAGGATTATGCTCAACGTGCCGATTTTCCGAAGCATATCGTGAGAGAATTAGGAGAGCTTGGGGCATTTGGGCCATCACTACCTGCAGAATATGGTTGCGGAGGACTAGATGAAATTTCTTATGGAATTATCATGCAAGAGTTGGAACGTTGTGATTCAGGAGTTCGCTCTACAGCATCAGTGCAAGGGTCATTGGTGATGTATCCGATTTATAAATACGGCAGCGAAGAACAAAGGAGGAAATATTTGCCTAAGCTGGCAAAAGGAGAACTTTTTGGTTGCTTTGGTCTTACAGAACCTAATCATGGCTCTAACCCTGCCGGAATGGAAACTAATTTCAAAGATATGGGCGACCATTATCTGCTCAATGGAGCAAAAATGTGGATTTCCAATTCGCCTTTAGCAAATATAGCAGTTGTTTGGGCAAAGAATGAGGCTGGAAAAATCAGAGGTTTAATTGTGGAGCGAGGTATGGAAGGTTTTTCAACTCCTACTACTCATGGAAAATGGTCGCTAAGAGCATCCATCACAGGGGAGCTGGTTTTCAATAATGTGAAAGTACCTAAAGAAAATTTACTTCCAAATGTTGAGGGAATAAAAGGTCCGTTGGGATGCCTATCCACAGCGCGATATGGGATTGCTTGGGGGGCAATTGGCGCTGCTCTTGATTGTTACGATACAGCACTTCGCTATGCCAAAGAAAGAATTCAGTTTGGAAAACCGATAGCCGGATTCCAGTTGCAGCAGAAAAAACTGGCAGAAATGATTACCGAAATCACCAAAGCACAGCTTATGGTTTGGCGTTTAGGAGTATTGAAGAATGAAGGTAAAGCGACAGCCGCTCAAATTTCTATGGCAAAACGAAACAGCTGTGAAATGGCGCTGAACGTAGCCCGAGAATCGCGCCAGATACTTGGTGGAATGGGGATTACAGGCGAATATCCGATTATGCGGCATTTAATGAATCTCGAGACGGTAATCACTTATGAAGGCACCCATGATATTCACTTGCTGATAACAGGACAAGATATTACAGGTATTAATGCTTTTTCATAACAATTGATTTTTGACAAAAAAATTAGAATTTTAAATCCAATACGAATACAATGGCAAGATTTGAACTGATAATGCCCAAAATGGGGGAGAGCATCACAGAAGCAACTATTCTTAAGTGGAATAAGAATGTTGGTGATTCTGTTGCTGTGGATGAAAATGTATTGGATATAGCTACTGATAAAGTGGATTCTGAGGTGCCTACTCCTAAGTCAGGTGTTATTACCGAAATTCTGTACAAGGAAGGGGATGTAGTTGCTGTGGGAAAAGTATTGGCAGTGATAGAAACCGAAGGTGGCGCAGCTACTATTTCAACTCCTGTTCAAACTCAAACAATTGTAAAAGAAAGTGAAGATGCTGTTCAGTACAACAGATCTCCTGTATTAACTACAAAGTCGACAACTACTGAAAACACAGACAGATTTTTCTCTCCTTTAGTACTTAATATTGCCCGACAAGAAGGTGTTTCGCTGAGTGAGCTGGAATCTATGCCTGGAACCGGTCAGAATGGGCGTGTATCTAAAAAAGATATACTTGCCTATGTTGAAAATAAAAAGAGTGGTAAAGTTGCAGCACCTGCTCAGATACAGCAATCACAACCCACTGTAACACAAACTGAGGTAGAGAAAACAGATGTTGTAGCATCCAAATCATATAGCGGCAATGTAGAAATTATCGAGATGGATCGTATGCGCAAATTGATTGCGAAAAATATGATTAACTCAAAACACACTTCCGCTCATGTGACTTCATTTGTGGAAGCTGATGTTACTAATATCGTTCTTTGGAGAAACAAAATAAAAGACAGCTTTAAGAAAACGTATGGTGAGAATTTCACCTTCACCCCAATATTCATTGAGGCTGTTGTAAAGGCATTGCGAGATTTTCCTCTTATCAATTCATCTATTGATGGAGATAATATTATTCTGCGAAAAGATTTTAACATAGGAATGGCTGCTGCTTTGCCAAGTGGCAACCTGATAGTGCCAGTGATCAAAAATGCCGATATGCTGAATATGATTGGTCTAGCTAAAAAAGTTAATGATTTGGCAGACAGAGCACGTTCTAACAAACTTAAAGCAGATGAAATAGAGGGGGGGACATTTACATTATCCAATGTAGGTACTTTTGGCAATGTAATGGGAACGCCTGTTATTCTTCAACCTCAGGTAGCCATACTTGCAGTAGGAGCAATACGCAAAAAACCTGTAGTAATTGAAACTCCAGAAGGAGATACCATTGGTATCAGACACATGATGTTCCTAAGCCACTCTTATGACCATAGATTGATTGACGGATCACTTGGAGGAGCCTTTGTAAAAAGAGTATCTGATTATCTTGAGAAGTTCGATGTAAACAGAGAGATTTACTAAGAGTAAAAACTCGTTGCTTCGCATTCTGTAGTTGCATTTTCAAAATTATTGTCAAGCCTTATTGCGCAGATGAACAAATTGATTTTTTGTTTGTTCCATCACTCATGAAAAACATTTTGATCATTGGCGGATCATCCGGAATTGGATTGCAGCTTGCCAAACAGCTTGCAGGAGAGAATTACAACGTCATTGCAACATTCAACAAAACAGATGTACTAGAGCAAATCAATGGTATTTCTTTTAATCATCTTGATGTGTTGGGAAGCGATTTGGATTTTAGTTTTCTTCCAGATGTGATTGATGGTTTTGTTTATTGCCCCGGAAGTATTAGCCTGAAACCATTTGGCAGAATCAAACCGGAAGATTTTCAGAATGATTATAATCTGAATGTAATTGGAGCAGTGAAAACACTTCAAGCTGCATTACCCAAGCTCAAGAATGCCGAAAAGCCTGCTGTTGTTTTTTTCTCCACCATCGCGGTGCAACTTGGTTTGAATTTCCACAGTCAGGTTGCAGCCTCTAAAGGAGCAATAGAAGGACTCACAAAAGCCTTGGCTGCGGAAATGTCTCCGAAGATTAGAGTGAATTGCATTGCCCCATCGCTCACAGATACACCACTTAGTGCAGCATTATTGAGCAATGATGAAAAGCGCGAAGCCAATGCGCAGCGACATCCATTGAAAAAAATAGGCACAGCATCTGATTTAGCTGATATTGCGGCTTTTCTTTTATCGGAAAAATCATCTTGGATTACTGGACAAATTATTCATGTAGATGGCGGTATGTCAACTTTGAAAGTATAACTATAGCTATTCATGAGTGATAAAATTATAGAGGTGAAAAATCTCACCAAATCATTTGGTGATTTTCAGGCAGTAAAGGATGTAAGCTTTACGGTTTACAAGGGGGATGTATTTGGGTTTCTTGGCCCAAATGGTGCAGGAAAAAGTACCACTATTCGTTGTATGTTATCCCTGATAAAACCAGATAGCGGACAAATTTTGCTTTTCGGAAAATCTCTTGCAAATAGTCGCAGTGAAATTTTATCCAGAACAGGAAGTATCATTGAGAAGCCTGATTTCTATAAATATCTCTCTGCTTACAGAAATTTAGAACTTTTTTCAGGAATATCGGGTAAGCCATCCAGCAAAAAGGAAATATACGAAATGCTTGATTTTGTTGGCCTCTCTGGTCGTGAAAAAGATAATGTTGGAGGATTTTCTCATGGAATGAAGCAGAGATTAGGTGTCGCACAAACTTTGCTGCATAATCCTGATTTAATCATTCTTGACGAACCTACCACAGGACTTGATCCGCAAGGAATCATTGATATCAGAAATCTGATATTAAGACTCAGAAATGAACAACATAAAACGATTTTACTCTCATCGCATATCCTTTCTGAAATTGAAATCATCTCCAATCGAATGGTAATCATAAGCAAGGGGAAATCTGTAGTTGAGGGTACAGTATCAGAGTTGCTGAATAGTGAAGAACTTATTGTAAACTTTGAACTGGATGATTTGGAAGTTGGAATGAAATTAGTTTCCAATCATTTTCCCTCGTCAAATTTGGTGAAGATTAATGATGCTCATTTTCAGGCCTCAATTACTAAGCAGCAAATTTCGGAAATAAATAAATTGTTGTTGGCACATGGAATAAACATTTACTCCATAGAATCAAAAAGGAAATTGGAAGATTATTTTATCAAAATAATTAATAACTGATGTTGTTTCGAAGTGTTTATAATGAATTTGTGAAGATAGCTGCAAAGCCAAGAAGCTATCTTGGAATTGGCTCTATAGTTATATTGGTGAGCATTATTCTTTTTGCTTTGAAGGCCGATGGCTTATCATTCATTTCTTTTGTCACCGCTTCATTTGAGCAGACACTAACTTTTCAAGGAAACATATTGAATGGCAATCTTATAGCTTTTATCATTCTTCAAATGTTGATTATTCATATTCCCTTGCTTGTAGCTTTGGTTACAGGTGATTTGGTATCTGGTGAGGCAGCAATGGGAACCATCAGAATGTTGCTTACCAAGCCAATTTCCAGAACAAAATTGTTGCTCTCAAAATTTATCGCAGGTGGAGTTTATACATTGCTGATTACAGTTTTTCTTGGCTTTATGGCTGTTGTAGTTGGCAAATTAATGTTTGGCTCAGGTGATTTGATTGTATTAAACAGCGATGGTCTTGTAATTCTTCAGCAAGACGACATTAACTGGCGCTATTTTGGCGCATTTACTGTTGCTTTTCTTGCGTTGCTCACTGTTTCTTCCATTTCTATCTGCCTCTCCTGTTTCAGTGATAATTCTATTGGCCCTATTGTGGCTACAATGGCTATCATTATACTTTTCACCATAGTGGGTACTTTGGATGTGAAGATTTTTGATGGCATTCGGCCATATCTTTTCACTACACACATGGCTTCATGGCGAAGTTTTTTCGAAGACCCGCTTCCTGTGAATCAAATTTTGCAATCAGTTACCATACTTCTCATACACAATGCAATTTTGATTGTCGTTTCAATTATCCAATTCAACAAAAAAGATATTACATCCTGATGAAAAGAATTTATTTATTGTCAATCATACTGAACATTGGATTCGCAGCTTTTGCTCAGGATGCTCAGAAAACTGTTGATGCGCTTACTGCAAAGATGAGTACTGCCAGAGATTACTCTGCAAATGTGGTAATAAAAGCAGAAATACCAATGCTGAAAGTTCTTCCCGTAAAAGCCACTATATACTTTAAGCAGAAAGATAAATTCAATATTGTTTCAAAGGGAATAGCTATAATGCCCAAGCAAGGCTTTTCTGATATATCTAAATTACTTGCAAAAAAGGAAAGCTACACTGCACTCGGAACAGGAATAGAAACGATTCAAAACAGATCAGCAGAGATTATTACCATTTTACCAATAGGCGATACTTCTGATTTTATTCTTGCAAAACTCTGGATTGATACTAAGGAAAATGTGATGCTGAAATCGCAGATAACTTCTCGCTCTAACGGAACAATGAATGTCGATTACATTTACGCTTCTCAGAAATCTTTTGGATTGCCTGACAGTGTTGTTTTTACGGTGGATGTAAAGAAGTTTAAAATCCCCAGGGGAGTTGCTACAGACATAAACAGAACCACAACTGTTGATGATAAAAAGCCTGTATCTAAAATCGGGAAAATACATCTCCGTTTCTCCAATTATGTTGTAAATAAAGGATTGCGTGATGAAGTATTCACTAAGAAATAATCTCAGCGAAACTGAAGTTGACAGAGTAATCGAGATGGCATGGGAAGATCGAACACCTTTTGAAGCTATAAACTTTCAATTTGGATTAAGCGAATCTGAAACGATAAAACTAATGCGTATTTCTTTACAAAGATGTAGCTTCAATCTTTGGCGCAAACGAGTAAATAATGGTGTGAGCATGAAGCATACAGTTAAGCGAAATTCTAAAATTAATCGTTTTAAAAGTAAAATGCAGCGCCCTATAACTTTAAATAAAATCAGCAAGCGCTGATTGAATAAAAAAAGCCGCATCTTATGAGGCGGCTTTAGTATAAGTTAAAAGTATGTTCTTATTGTTTCGAAACCTTCACTCTGGCAAAGCCTTCTTTAGTTTGAATATTTAAAATATATATTCCTGAAGCAAGAGAAGATATGTCAACAGATAAGCTGTTATCTCCGTTTTGCAAGCTATGTGATTGCAGCAAAACTCTTCTACCATTCATATCAAACATACTCATATTCACTATGTCCGATTTTGTTAGGTTAAACATTACACTGATATAGTTTGAAGCAGGATTTGGAGCAACCATAAGCCCAATGTCTGAACCTATATCGTCTATACCAATTGTAATTGCTTGAGCAGTAGATTTTTTTCTACAAGTTCCGTTATCAACTTCCAAGCTATAGTTTCCACTTTGTGTAATAGTTAAACTAGGCGTATTTGAACTAGGAATAGGATTTCCATTAAGATACCAAGTATAGCCAACTCCACCACCTTGTTGAGCAGCAACTAATTGATTTCCTGATTTTGTGAAGTTTGCATTTGGTACAGGACCTGCTGCTAATAAAACAGTATCAACCGTAGTTCCGCAATAGCCAGCCTTAGTTACTGACAAGTAGTATATGCCGGGAGTTTTTGCGTAAATAGATTGTACTGAGGCCCCATTTGACCAATTGTAAGTAGCATAACCAAAACCACCATCAATTTGTACAGAGTCATTTGGACATACATAAACTGTATCATCTATTGGTGGAGTAGGAGGTAATGTTCCAACTGTTACGAGTGTAGTAGCACTTGCTGAATTAGTACAGGTGTTAACTGTCTTAGTTACTGTAACAGTATATGAAGAGCCAGGAGCTGCTTGAATAGTTTGAGTTATTTCACCGCTTGCCCATGCATATGAATCATAGCCTGCACCTGCATCTAGTAATGCCGTACTACCTGTACATGCGCTTCCAATACCATTGTCAATCACTAGATTAATAGTAGGCAGAGGAGTAACTGTCAAAACTGTCGAAGCAACAGCTTTACCACATTTACCGGCTTGAGTAGCGGAAACAGTGTATGTGTTATCAGTAGTTGGGTTGATAGTTTGTGTTGTACCTCCATTCGACCAATCATAAGTAGTATAACCGCCACCTGCGTCAATAGTTATCAATGAACCTTGACATCCTGAAGATGTGGCAGGTAATGCTGTGATTGGTGTTACAGCTGGTCCGTTAGTAATAGTAATACTATCTACACCATTACTGGTACAACCTCCTGAAGTAAGTGTAACACTCACTTTGTATGTTCCTGCACTGGTTACTTTAGAAGTTTGAGTACCATCTGTAGTAGACCATAGATATGCTGTGTATCCTGATCCAGCGTCAAGTGTAATTGTATCTCCTGTACAAATTGTAGACGATGATGCAGAAAGAATTACCGCAACTGTTCCACCTCCATTTGATGCTACAACTGTATTTGATGCGGCAGTACAAGTATTTGAGCCGGTAACCGTTACAGCGTAATTGCCTGCTGTATTGATAACCAATGAATCTAAACCAGTTCCAGTTGCACCTCCGTTGAAACTCCATGCGTATGTAGTAGCCCCTTTGGGAGCAGCTTGTAATGTTTGAGAATTGCCACCACATAATTGAACCGGACCGGCAGGAGTAATTTGTGCATTTGGAGCTGATTTAACTACTACATTGGTAGCTGCTGAAGTAGCAGCTCTACAGCTTTTTACTACTTGTACAGTATATGCTGCTGAATCTGTTGCAGTATATGATAATCCGTTAGCATTATTTATTTTAACTCCATTTTTAAACCATTGGTATGAACTTGCGCCCGATGGAGATGCTGTAAGCACTAAAGATCCACCTTGGCAAAAATTTAATGGTCCACCAGCAGCAATGGTTGGTGTAAACACAGCACCTACTGTTGTAGCAGTAAGCCCCACAGCTAAAGTATCAACAGCAGGACAAGTTGTTCCAGGGTCAATTACCCTCGCAAAATATTTAAGACCTGCAGCACTTGCATCCTGACCATTCTGATTTACATTGATAATACCTACCTTAACGTTAACATCAACAATTATACTAAGTTTGAATTGGCCAACGTTTTCATAACTAGTTCCTGAAACTCTTATACATCCTTGTTCATTTCCAGCATAAGTATTATTAGCCTTGCTAGATTGCCAGCAAAGACCACATGGAAGATTTGATATAGTAACAATCTTAAGCGTATTTAGTTGATAAGTTGAACCTCCCGAAGTAACAGTTGGTGGAACTTTCACTTGTATCACCTGATCATAATAAACCCCTCTTTCTACGCAAGGAAGTGAGTCATATGTAGGTGAAAAACCTGGCAAAGTAAGATTTGTTCCCCCAGTACACACTGTAGGTCCGGAACTTCCACAATACTGTGCCCAAGAAATTTGGGTAGCTATGGCAAAGAAAAGAGAAAGAATTAGTTTTGTTTTTTTCATGGTTTTGATGATTTGACCATGAAAGTAATACTTTTAGCTAAAACACCTAAAATATTACACGTTAAATCTGAAATGCATCACATCGCCATCATTTACAATGTATTCTTTCCCTTCCAAACGAAGTCTGCCTGCGTCCCTGCATGCTGATTCTGTTCCATACTTTACATAGTCATCATAGGCAATCACCTCGGCTCTGATGAAGCCTCTTTCAAAGTCTGTATGAATAACACCTGCTGCTTGCGGAGCTTTCATGCCCTTAGTTATTGTCCATGCGCGAACTTCCTTCTCTCCGGCAGTGAAATAGGTGTATAGGGCTAAAATTTTATAAGCGGCATGAATCAGTTTATTTAATCCTGATTCATCCAATCCCATGTCAGATAAGAAAACTTGCCTGTCTTCTTCGCTCTCCAGTTGTGCAATTTCTGACTCAATGGCTGCAGAAATAATGATTACCTCTGCCTGCTCTTCCTGAACTGCTTTCTTCAAGGCCTCAACATGATGGTTTCCTGTGAGAACAGACTTTTCATCTACGTTGCAGGCATAAATTACAGGCTTTGCAGTAAGCAATTGTAAGTCCTGAACATATTTGAAATCATCTTCCCCAACAGGAGTAGATCGAGCTGAAAGTCCTTTTTCAAGGTGAGCTTTGAATATCTCTAGTATTTCAATTGTTTTAAGTACTTCCTTATCATTAGTTTTAGCCAACTTTTGATTTTTCTGTAATTTCCTGTCCACAGATTCCAAATCCTTTAATTGAAGTTCTGTATCAATTATTTCCTTATCTCTTACAGGATTTACGCTTCCATCTACATGTATTACATTTTCATCTTCAAAACAACGAACTACATGCACTATCGCATCCACAGAACGAATGTTTCCTAAAAACTGATTTCCTAAACCTTCTCCTTTGCTGGCGCCTTTTACAAGTCCTGCAATATCTACAAATTCAATGGTAGTAGGTAGGACACGCTGAGGCTTCACCAGTTCTTCAAGCTTTTTTAATCTTGGATCAGGAACAGTAACTATACCAATGTTGGGGTCTATGGTGCAAAATGGGAAATTAGCTGCCTGAGCTTTTCCAGAACTAATTGCATTGAAAAGAGTTGATTTTCCTACATTTGGAAGCCCAACAATACCACACTGTAAACTCATACTTTATTTTTTTAAGCGGTGCAAATGAAGTGAATACTTATCGTAAACCCAAACTGTTTTTTGGTGTAGTTGGTAGTTAATGAAAATCTGTCGCACATTTTCCAATAAAAAAATCCCGCCTTTGAGTGGCAGGATTTAGATTTAATATACTTTTATTTTTAAAATCTGTAGGGAATTCTAACGTCCAAAGAAGGCTTTTTTGATATTCCCTTTTCAATTACAATTACTTTCTTTTGAGCATCCTTTGATTTTGGTTCGATTACAGAAAATTCATCATTTTCAGGCACTTCTTTACTTATTAACTTTAGAGAATAAACAGGAATGCTTTTGTCATTGATTACAAAATCTTCATTTGTGTCTGCTTTTACTTCCTCATTGGTTACGGTTACCTCTTCTTTTTCAGGAACAACGATATCGTTCTCTCTATGATTAGAGACATCTTCTGAATTGGCTACCAAATATGTGTTTGGAGAAGTAGTCTCTTTGATAACTTTCGCCCTGATTATTTTAGTTGAAGATTTATGTGTTTCAAGATTGGCAACAGGAGTTGCAATACCTTGTGTCAAATCCTCAGGTTGAAATTTAGCAGTTGGTATGCGTAATGTGTTTGATGAAGATTGAAATTTATCACCAATGAAAACTACTCCAAGGAATATCGCTGCTATTCTGAAAAGCAAAAAGAAAGCACTTCCTTTTCGAGCAGGATCCACTGTAATGGCTTCTTCTATATTCAATTGCTCAGATATATTGTGCCAAAATCCTGCAGGAGGGTCAACTTCATAATCTCTAAGTTCAGTCTTAATATGTTTATCAAAATTTTCCATGGTAGTTTATTTAAAGTTCCGCTGCGTTAAAATTAATATTCGTGTTGTAGTTCATTTTTGTTTCTAATCTTTCTTTCAAAATATATCTTGCTCTGGCAAGTTGAGATTTGGAAGTGCCTTCTGAGATGTTGAGCATTTCAGCTATTTCTTTATGAGAGAAACCCTCCACTACATATAAGTTGAAAATAGTTCTGTACCCGGTGGATAATGATTGAATAAGCTCCATAATATCTTCTTTCATAAGTTTCTGAAGTCCGTTCTCATCATAATTTACCATGCTATTGGCATCCGGTTCCTGAGCTACATATAAATTCGCTTTTTTTCTAATGAATTCAAGAGAAGTATTTACAAAAATTCTTCTTACCCATCCTTCAAATGACCCCTCGCTTCTGAATTTGCAGATGTTGGTGTATACCTTTACAAAACCATCCTGAAGTATATCCTGAGCTGAATTTTGCTCGCCTGCATATCGAAGGCAAACAGAATACATCTTTCCGGCAAACTTCTTATAAAGTAGCTCTTGGAATTTTCTGTCAGATTTCATGCAGCCTTCTATTATCTGCTGATCTGAATATGTAGGTAGTTGGGTACTCATAAACTTCGATTTAAATTCATAACGAAAAATCTGAAATTTTAGTTTTTTGAAAATAATCAATAAAACTGGAAAATGCTTTTTTCCGATGACTAAAAACATTCTTTTGAGGCAAGTCCATTTCCGCAAAACTCAGTGTGCTTCCATTTGGAATAAAGATTGAGTCGTAACCAAAGCCATAATCGCCTCTTTGAACTTCAAGAATACTGCCTTTGCAAAGGCCTTCAAATTGAATGTTTTTCTCTCCATCAAAAAAAGTAAGAACGGTTTTGAACTGAGCATTTCTATTCAAAATGCCTTTCATTTTACTTAAGACGAGATTAATATTGTCTTGGTTGCATTTACCCTCCCCCGCATATCGCGCAGACCTCACTCCGGGTTCGCCTGCTAAAGCTTCAATTTCCAATCCGGTATCTTCTGCAAAACACATTCCCTTGTATATATTCTTAACAGCCAACACTTTGAGCATGGAATTGCCTTCTATCGTATCTTCATTTTCCTCAATTTCTTCCATGAAACCAATATCCTTCAGGCTTTTTAATGTAATAAATGAAGGCAGCAAAGAAGCTATTTCTTTAAGCTTATTTGAATTGCCGGTAATGAATAAGAGTGTTGTCATAATTTTGATTTCATGTAACTCCAAAGTAAATTCTTGCATTTTGCATCTTTTTCAAATGACTCAATAGATTTTGTGATAAAGAATTCTATTCCACCAATGCTGCAAGGTTGATGCTGAATCAAATTTAGCGACTCAAAAATAGCCGGAACCAAATCTGAAAAAACGATAAGTGATTTTGCGCCTCTTTTCTCAAGGGCTTCTACTGAAAAGGAATTAGAAGATAAATCAATTTTTACTGTTTTACTCTCATCCTGATTTACTGACTTTATTATTTTGAAGAGCAGCTCCTTTTCGGAATCCAAAAATTCGACAATAGGCTTATCAAATACAAAAACGAATATTCCCAACTGCTCATTATCTGGAAGGGAAACGCTATTTTTAATCTCATGGGCAACTATCTGATTATTCTCATACAGTAAAATATCTTTCATTTCTTGCAGTATTAACGGTTAAAGAAAACTAATTCAAAATGTATTTTAATGCATTAATTATCAGTTATTTGTATTTGAGTTTCGCATGTAAATTATGAATCATTTGCCTATGGTTACACAATTTATCAACGCTATTAATTTCCCTCGAAAATAATTATATTTTTGTCGAGTAAACAAAAAACATGTCTGAAATAAACATTAAAATAGAAACTGCTGCCAATAGTAGAGTTGGTGAAGTAGACTTTGAAAACCTGGTTTTCGGTCGCCAGTTTGCCGATCACATGTTTATTGCAGATTACTCTGAGGGAGAATGGGGGGATTTTCGAATTGTTCCTTTTGCAGATTTTAGTTTGCATCCGGCTACATCAGCTTTGCATTATGGGCAGGCTCTTTTCGAAGGATTAAAGGCAGAGCTTGATGCTGACAATAATCCAATAATTTTCCGTCCGGAAAAGAATTGGGAGCGCATGAATATTTCAGCTGAAAGAATGGCAATGCCATCCATTTCAAAAGAATTGTTTATGACTGCGCTAAATAAATTAATTGAAATTGACAGAAGTTGGATCCCATCAGCAAAAGACTCATCTCTTTACATAAGACCTTTCATGTTTGCTACTGAAAAGTATGTAGGCATCAGAGTAGCAGAAAACTATAGATTCTGCATCTTTACCAGCCCTGTAGGAGCATATTACAACAGACCTGTAAAAGTGTTTTTAAGTGAAAAGTATGTGAGAGCAGCGCCAGGAGGCGTTGGCTTTGCAAAAGCAGCTGGAAATTATGGTGCCGCTATGATGCCGCTCCGCGAGGTACAAAAAATGGGCTATGACCAACTTCTTTGGCTTGATGGTGTGCATCATAAATACATTCAGGAAATTGGCACTATGAACATTTTTTTTGTGATTGATGGCGTAATTGTTACACCTGATTTGGAGCAAGGAACTATTCTTGC
>CANHIG010000023.1 GCA_947461105.1 Bacteroidota bacterium
GGTTTATTTACAAATAAGTGAATGTTGTTAGACGCAGGATTTGGAAATAATGCCATATCAAGATTGAAATCTTTTACTTCATTCACTTTAGTTGGTCCTTCATAGAAAGCACATGAGCCATTCAAAGTATTATCAATAGTTGGGAATGTGATTTGCGTTGGGTGCTCAGGAGAGAAGTGAATTCTCTGAACAGCAACTCTTGGTGACATTTCCTGACCATTGAATATATATGTTTGTCCATCACCAGGATTTCTTCTAAAGAATTCACCATCATTCATAGGAAGATTTGGATTTACTTGGTATCTCGTGAAATTAGAGCTGTTTGCCAACAATACCAGCTTATGACCTTTACCCCATGAATATCCTATTGGTAATGAATTGAACTCATAATCAAGAACTTCTCCGGACATAATGTTTTTGTAGGGAATCGCTATGTCTTCTTTAGATTCTATATCATCTAAAAGTGCTTTTACATAATCTCTTGCTCTCGCACCTACTACGCCTTCAGTAACAAAATAAATTCTTCCATCAGGGAACTCATCTCCAAGACGAAGCATCCAGTCTGTATCCGTAGGTTGACCGTCCAAAACTCCTGCAGGATTTGTTTTTGCCCACATTTTAATTTTTGGAAATCCAATTATGGACATTGAATCTTGAATTGCATCACTTTTGAAAATTAACACTCCTTCTCTATTCAAAGTATACTGTGCATTTTCAGGTGCTGTCCATTCCATTTGACCTTGACTATTTCTTGTTCCATCAGGAGATCTTACAATCATATTTCCTCCTCCTACTGTTAACACAGGGTCGTTTGGATCATGAACATAAACTCTATACCCTTCGTCTGTTGTAGGTGCAGAATTATTTATAGAACCATCGCTATGTAAGAAGAATGTTTTGTTTCTAATATTTTTGCAAGGTGGGAAACGATCTGTCTCATACCAGTAATTTCCTACTTTATTGTTTCCTGTAACGCCAGCTGAAACATCAGCTGAGTCATCCGGACCCGCAATAAACATTCTGAATGTAGCAACATCTTTAAACTCTGTATATGGTATTCCTGATGCAGGTAGTGAATCAGAGAAACCAAGAGTTCCTCCTGCAAGTTTAATTGGTAAAGGAATGAACTTTATTGACTCTGATGTATCGCTAGGATTATCTCTTTCAGCATAATTCATATTTTCCAAAGACCCTTTTCCTGCCAAAAAGTTAATCATTGTTGGGAAAGGAACTACATAATCAGTGGCAGGCATTCTGATTTGCTTACCTAATACGAAGTTCTGCCATCTTGTACCGGCTTTAATAATGAACTTAGGCTCTCCCAGTTTTTTGTCAGAATGATAATTTAAGTTGTATCTAAACCAAGTGATTAAATCAGATTTAATCAATTGACCAAGAGGAACGTTATTTAGATTCACGTTTCCAATATCAATCTTAGTGATATCGTTTACTGTCTCCGGATATGTTCTATCTCCTGTCGTTCTGCTTCCGATAGTTTGATGCGCCCATGGCCCAACAATAATCTTTTGCATTCTTTTGAAAGAATCCATTACTTCATTCTGTGTAAACTGTAGCGTTCTTATTTGACCATCAATAAAGATGTCCCACCATCCTGTTAAATGCAAAACTGCTGTTTGCAGGTTAGTATATCTGCTGTGATTCAGATTTGCTCTTGGTAATTGAGTGGTGCCATCTATTGATTCACCATTCGCATCAACATAAGCAACGCTTGCATCCATGTCAGCTCGTCCTGCTGAGTTCGGATAAAAACCAGCTGGACTTATAGGATCATTGGTGTAATCTGGTTTATTATACCATGGATATCTGACTGTTGAGAAATGGTCGATAGAGATATTTGCTGCCTCAAATTTATTTTTTTGTGCAATTCTTGTTACGCCATTTACAGTATAAGGCTGCGGTAAGTTGTAATCTGATGAAGAGTGTATAGAGTTGTCTTTGTAACCTGCACCCGAAGCTTCATCTATTGCATTTAAGTCATCATCTGTTCCTGTAAAAATTTGTCCTTTCAACCAACCAGTTACAATTCTATGTCTAAACACGCCATTGTTATATCCTGTAGAAAGGTAATGTTCTGATGTTGCAACTATTGGTAATAAGCATTTAAGCTGTGGTACAGAATCCATAATTCTATGAGCCAAAGCCAATTGAAGCTGAGTATTTCCAAGAGCAGATGCCCCAATCATTCCAATACTTCCATTATTCAATTTCGTATTTGTGTGTGGGTAGCCATTGTAATAAGTCAAGAAAATAGATTTTGCTAGTGAATCGCCATATTTATCAATGTATGCAGAGTCAATCTTTGCTATTTCTTTTACAGAATGATAGCCATCCTCATGTCTATTGCTATTTCTAGGATCGGTTAATGGGTATGGATCGAGAATGTGTGAATAGTTTGGATGATATCCGTTTTTATTCCAGCTATCACTATACATCGGGAAATATATACCTCCGGATGAATAGCGACCTCGCATATCTTGTAGCATATAGTTGTATCCTAAAATCGCCATGATAGATCCCAATGCATCATACTCTAAAGGATTTCCTTTGTCATAAGGAGTACGAGTAAAAACGGTAGGCAATTGGAACGGGTTAGGATTTGGTTGCCCATTCAAAGAATCATAAAAAAGGATTTGTGTTCCCTTTGGTATAACCTCAATATTGTAGCCTAGAATGTCTGTAACCAGTGAGTCTCTAGTTCTCGGCACATAAAAATCCGTAAATAGTTTTGTGCCATCAGGCATTACTAACGGTACTGTGAACTTAGTCGTAAATTCAGATATGTCATCCAGCTGCCCATTATTCAAGGTTGATTGGGCATTAGCTGAAAAAAACGAGAAAAAAACGACTGATAGAAAAAGGGTAAATAATGATTTTTTCATATTTGGTTTGGATGTTTTGAAAAATGAAAGTATAAATCAATTTTGACATTTACAACTGTTATAGGCACAAATAGTTACTTTTGTTTTTAAAGATACATTTTTGACTTCATGAATATAGGAGATAGAGCCCTCACCAACCCAAATGAAAGAGCCGTTTTAGTAGCTGTTTCTACAAAAAACCAAAGCGAGGAGCAGACAAAAGAATTTTTAGATGAACTCGAATTTTTAGCACTTACTTCCGGTGCAAATACCATTAAACGCTTCGTTCAAAATCTCCCACATCCTGACCACAGAACATATTTAGGAAAAGGGAAAATAGAAGAAATTGCTTCCTACGTTAAAGCAGCGGGAATTAATCTGGTAATCGTAGATGATGAAATTTCTCCTTCACAACAAAGGAATATGGAGAAGGAAATAGGATGTCGCGTGGTAGATCGCAGCATTTTAATTCTCGATATTTTTGCTCAACGCGCCAGAACTGTTCAGGCAAAAACTCAAGTTGATCTCGCGCAACTTCAATATATGCTTCCCCGACTAAAAGGGCTTTGGTCACATCACGACAGGATAAAGGGTGGTATAGGTATGAAGGGTGCGGGTGAAAAAGAAATTGAAACAGACAGACGTATTGCTGAAAAGAAAATTTCTCAGCTGAAGTTAAAGCTGAAAGATATTGACAAGCAAAATGAAGTCCGAAGAAAAAACAGGGCTGAGATGATAAGGGTTGCATTGGTAGGATATACAAATGTCGGCAAATCAACCTTGATGAATCTGCTTGCAAAAGAATCTGTATTTGCCGAAAATAAACTTTTCGCTACTTTAGATACTACTGTTAGAAAAGTGGTTTTTAACGCCATCCCTTTTCTACTCTCAGACACTGTTGGTTTTATTAGAAAACTTCCGCATCATTTAATTGAGAGTTTTAAATCTACTTTGGATGAAGCCATTGAAGCAGATATTTTACTTCATGTTGTAGATATCTCACATCAGGCTTTTGAAGATCAGATGAATGTTGTCGCTGACATTTTAGAAGAAATCGGAGCCAGAGATAAACCCACAATTGTTGTATTCAATAAAATGGATTTATATGAAGCAAAAAACTTCGATGAATTTCTGCCAAAAGAAATCAAAAGAAATATGCTTGAAGAATTAGAAACTTTTTGGCGTCAAAAAACAAATGACAATGTAATTTTTGTTTCTGCAACAGAGAATAGAAATACTGCTGACCTCAGGCAAATTATATTTAATTTGGTTAAAAAACTATACTTGGAACGCTACCCATACAAGGCTGGCTATTGGCACGATTTAATGGATTACGAAAAAGACGTTGAATAGACAACTCATAAAACGAACTAATTCATTTTTGGTGTTGTTTATATCTTTAAATAATAGAAATTATAATAATCCTGCTTTCTCCTTTATTTGACGAAGTGTTTTTTGAATTGCACGAAGCGTAATAGGTTTGCCAGCTATATTGCTTTCAAAGAAATATTTTGTTGGCGAAAAATCTCCTACATACTTGACAAGTATTTTTTGATATTGCTTTGAAAGGTTTATGCTACTTCCACTTCTAAAAAACAACTTATTAAGAGTAGCCTTATTGTTAACCTGCAATTCTGAAGTTTTCAAACTTGCAAGCTCTTTTACATTTAAGCCTACATTATAACTCAAAATTAACCATGCCTGATGCTTTAGATTTTGGGTTTGCTCCAACAATAATTGCAGTGCTTTGTCATCAATTAAAGAAACGGTTTTCCTGGGTCGCTTTGGTCTATCAATTTTTACTTTATCAAATTTCTTTCCCAGAACATCTTCATAATAAAACCGAAGTGTATTAATATGCATGTTTGTGTCGCCAATACTGTACTTTTTTTGCTTAGCACGTTTTGCTATATAATCATTCAAATCATCTACCGAAAGCATATCAATCGGCTTTTCATTTGTCACATTCTTTAAAAATGCTTGAAAGTGATTCTTATAATTTTTTTGCGTTCTTTCACTATACGCTTTATGTCTCATCTTACCAGAAAAAACTTTGAGCATTTTCTCTGTATCATTTTTTACAGCATCCTTTTGGGGTGTTTTTTTAGACTCAAGAACGCTGATTAGTTGAATAAGATTCAACTCTTCCTTTAAAATAAAAATACCCTTTTTAGATTTTTCAACTATAGTTACCGCTGCTCTTGCTAATAGGTTTTCAAGTCCAATATTATCCAACCCCCGGAGACGATATAGTACATTACCGTCTTTCTCCTTTGACTTAATTTTAATACCAAAATTAAGCAGCTTTTTTTTGATGCTCTCGTGTTTCATCAATTGAAGTTACGTAATTTTTTTCGCTTCGTTTTTGTGTTTTATTGATGAACGCGTCTTTTATGTTTTTCCTTATCTTGCACAAAACTTTTTATGCCGATTAATTTTTTCAAAGCAGATGTGAAATTCAGGATTAGTAAGGCCTCGTTGCTAAAGAGTTTTATATTGAAAACATATACCGCTACGCGCACTAAAACACTTTCATTGAACTGTATTCTTTGTTCAGACGATTACTTGCTAAACATCAATAAAGAATTTTTACAACACGATTACTATACAGATATTATCACTTTTCCATTAGAAGAAACGACAAAGAAAACGACTGCTGAAATATATATGAGTGTAGAACGAATTGCTGATAATGCTATAAAAAACAAGACAACTTTCGAAAACGAATTTAATCGGGTGCTCTTTCATGGAGTACTTCATCTCTGTGGTTTTGGTGATAAAACAAAACAAGAAAAAATCAAGATGAGAGAAAAGGAAGACCTTTGGATTGCTGATTTTAAAAGGTTTTCCCGAATGAAGAAATTAAAAAAATAGCTATCGAAAACGATATAAGATTTTCTTATAAATCCTTTGCATGCTAAAAAAAATCGCCTTAAATACCTGGTAGCTTTATGATCTATTAAAGATGTAATGCTTCCATCTAAACTACCTTGTACTGCTATCGTTGGATGACTCCAGTAGATTTTTAGTAAGCCCTTTTTGGCATACAAGTTATGAAACCAATCTATTGGTAACGCACACTTTTCGTCTTCGATAAATTCCAAAATATTTTTAGCAGCAAGTTGATCAATCAGATATGCTCCGGTCATTCTTCCTCTACTTTTTTCGTAGAGCAAGATTCCTTTTTTCAGCTCACGCCCACCTACATAATCCAATGCCGAATCTTCAAGTGAAATGATGAAACCACTCATTTTTTCTTTTTTAATTTCAGCTAGTATTTCAGAAATTTTGGAAGCAAAATTCTTATACAAAATCACATCATCTTCCAGAACCAAACACACATCCTCATTAGTCTTCAATAGTTTTTGATAAGAAAGCAAATGCTTGTATGCACAAGATGTAGCTGCAGAGACTTTTTGCATACTCCCTGAAAAATATTGCTGAAGTATAAAAGTCGTGAGATCCTTCTTATCTCCTTCATTAATGAAAACAGCATCTAACTGAAATTTGCTTAACTGGAACTTTATGTGCCTTTCTCTTTCTATGGCATCACTTACATGATAATATATATTTCCAATTGGGTGCTTAATTTGAAAAGTAAAAAACGAGTATTTATACCCGGTTTTCAAGAAATTTGAATGTTTTTTGTTGAATTTCATAAATCTAATTATTTTAGCATTACTAAATAATTTAGCCATGAATTCGCCTATTTGCTTTCATTCCGCATCTAAATCCGACCTTTTTTCAGACCAAAAACGCGATTTGAGACTAATTCCTAGTGGTTTCCCGGCTGCTTCAGATGATTATGCTGATAAAAACATGAATTTGCATGAGCTAATTGTAAAAAATGCACCGGCTACATTCTTCATGCGCGTAAGCGGAAATGATTTTATTGCTCAGCAAGTATTTTCTGGCGACCTTTTGGTGATAGATCGTTCACTCTCTGTGCAAAAAGACTCTTTGGTTGTGGTTACTTTTGAAAACGCCTTACATTTGGACCGCTTTCTGTGCCTAAAACCGCTGCCTGAATTGCAATTTATTCTTCCTTTTCCCTTAGAGAACACCGATTTTTCGATTTGGGGTGTTGTTACTTATATCATTCGTAAAACACATGGCGCTAAAGAGTGCTAATCTACCATGAAAGCAATCGTTGACTGCAATAGCTTCTATGCTTCCTGTGAAAAAGTGTTCCGACCAGAGCTTGAAGGGAGACCAATTGTGGTGCTCTCTAATAATGATGGCTGCATTATCGCTAGAAATGATGAAGCCAAACGGCTTGGAATTCCTATGGGTGAGCCATATTTCAAAGCAAAGGCTCTTATAGAGCAGCAAAAGGTATCAGTTTTCTCCTCAAACTACGCTCTTTACGGTGATATGTCGCGCAGAGTAATGCTTACCCTGGCAGATATTAACCCAAAAATAGAAGTTTACTCAGTAGACGAGGCTTTCCTCGATTTAGCGGATATTCCAATTGCTGATTTACTGGATTATGGAAGGCTCATACGCGAACAAGTAGCTGTTTGGACCGGAATTCCCGTCTCTGTAGGTATTGCTAGGAGCAAAACGCTAGCTAAAGTAGCTAATAGGTTATCGAAAAAGGAGAAGGTAAAGACCAGCGGTGTAATGGTTTTGGAGGATGAGCTTGCCGAAAAAGAAGCGCTTAAGGCAACTTCTGTAGACGACATCTGGGGTGTTGGCCGGAGATATGCGCGCTTTTTACGTCTAAACGGAATTGAAAATGGACATCAGCTTTCGTTGCAAAGTGAGGCTTGGGCATATAAAAACCTCGGAGGCATAGTTGGAAAACGACTAATAAAGGAGCTAAATGGAATTCCCTGTATTGAACTAAAGCATGGTATTGACAAAAAGCAGATGATTGCGAGTACTCGCTCCTTTGGAAAACCGGTAAATACACTATCGGATATGAAGGAGGCAATAGCCACCTATACTTCTCGAGCGGCTGAAAAACTCCGGCTTCAGAAATCCGCTGCCTGTTGTGTTTCCGTATTTATGTCTACAGGCTACTTTGATTTACGCCAAGCCTATGAGAAGGATAGTCGATTTGAAATACTGCTGACGCCAACAGCTAACACCAATGAGCTGATTGCATATGCTATGCGAGTAACAGAAAAAACCTTTCGGCAAGGCGCAAGCTACAAGAAAGCGGGTGTTATTTTAAGCTCAATTGTAGATGAGAATGCCATTCAAAGCTGCTTATTTGAACCGGATAAGCCTAGTCCCAAAAGTACTATATTGGGGAAAGCTATTGACCAACTGAACAAAAAGCTGGGAAACGATACCGTTCATTTTGCCGCAACCGGACTGGAAAAGGATTGGAAAACACGTAGCGAAGTGCGCTCTCCTGAGTACAGCACAAAATGGAAAGACATTCCAGTAGTCAGTGCATTCCACCAACCTAAGGTAACCCCCTAAAAGCGAGTTAAGAGTGCTTTGTCCAAGAGTTCCCCGAACCGGCAAAACGATTAATTTGTTCCACGTGGAACGCCTTGCCCAATACACCAATTTCCGTTCCACGTGGAACATACAGGATTTCATTGCTTTTGCTACATTTGCAGCATGTTTAAGGAATACGATGTAATAGTAGTAGGTGCTGGACATGCGGGTTGTGAAGCAGCTGCGGCTGCGGCCAATTTAGGGTCATCAGTTTTGCTCATTACTATGAACATGCAAACCATCGGGCAAATGAGTTGTAACCCTGCCATGGGCGGAATAGCTAAAGGCCAGATAGTCAGGGAGATAGATGCTCTAGGTGGGAATTCAGGAATAGTGTCAGATTTGTCGATGGTGCAGTTCAGAATGCTCAACAAGTCAAAGGGGCCTGCTATGTGGAGCCCAAGGTCGCAAAACGACAGAATGCTCTTTGCGGGGCTGTGGCGCGAAAAATTAGAGCAAACAAAAAATCTTGATTTTTGGCAAGATATGGTATCGGGTTTACTTGTAAAGGATAACCGAATTACCGGAATAATTACGGGAATGGGTATTGAAATCAAAGCAAAATCAGTAGTGCTCACGAACGGAACTTTTTTGAATGGTTTAATTCATATAGGTGAAAAACATTTTGGGGGAGGTAGGGCAGGTGAAAAAGCAGCCTATGGAATCACTGAGCAATTGGTGGAATTAGGTTTTGAAAGCGGAAGAATGAAAACCGGGACTCCTCCACGAATAGACGGAAGAAGTTTGGACTATACAAAAATGGCAAGACAGGAAGGCGATGATGAGATAATTGGTTTCTCATACAAGCAAACAGAAAAACCTAAAAAACAACTTTGCTGCTGGATAACTTACACGAACAACGAAGTTCATAATATTCTCAGAACTGGTTTTGATAAATCGCCCATGTTCAGTGGAAGAATTAAAGGTCTAGGGCCAAGGTATTGCCCATCGGTAGAAGACAAGATTGATCGCTTTTCAGAAAAGGATTCACATCAGCTTTTCGTGGAACCGGAAGGCTGGAATACCTGCGAGATTTATGTAAACGGATTTTCAACATCATTGCCAGAGGAGGTTCAATACAAAGCCCTGATAAAAGTCCCCGGATTTGAAAACATGAAAATGTTCCGCCCTGGTTATGCAATCGAATATGATTACTTCCCACCAACACAGCTAACAAGTACGTTAGAAACAAAGTTGGTAAAGAATCTTTTTTTTGCAGGACAAATAAATGGAACCACAGGATACGAAGAAGCGGCCTGCCAGGGTTTGATGGCGGGAATCAACGCTCATCAAAACGCACACAAAAAAGAAAGTTTTGTATTGCAACGTGATGAAGCCTATATCGGGGTTTTGATTGATGACCTAATCAACAAGGGAACAGAAGAGCCTTATCGGATGTTTACATCTCGGGCAGAGTACCGTATTTTACTCAGGCAGGATAATGCTGATATTCGTTTAACAGAAAAAGGATACAAGTTAGGGTTGGCTGATGAAGACCGACTCACTGCCCTAAACTCAAAAAAATCTGAAATTAAGGAAGTCAAAGAATTTTTCAGAACGTATTCCGTTAATCCTGAGGAAATCAATACCTATCTAATTTCAAAAGGGAGCGCTGAGATTTCTCAGAAAATGAAACTCGATAAAATTCTTGCGCGACCAAATATTGACATTCAGGAGTTAATTGAGGTTGTAAAACAACTTAAAGATTTGACACAGAATATAGACATACAAACTGTGATATCAGCAGAGATAGAACTGAAGTATCAAAGCTACATTGACAAAGAAGTGGAGCTGGCAAATAAAATGCAGAAAATTGAAGATGTGAAGCTCAACCCTGATTTTGAATATGCTAAGGTGCAATCCCTTTCCATAGAAGCGCGACAGAAATTAGCAAAAATAAAACCAACAACACTTGGTCAGGCAAGCAGAATAAGCGGAGTTTCTCCGGCCGATATTTCAGTACTTATGGTGATGCTTGGAAGATAATTATTGCATGAAAATAAGATTAGACTTTATTACTTCTATGGTAACAATAATGTTGTGTGCTGGTTGCGCTAATGAAATGGCGCCAACAGGTGGCGCAAAAGATACCGAGCCACCAAAAATGGTGAGCTCAAAACCAGAGAATGAAAGTCTAAGATTTAAAGGCAAGAGTATTAAGATACGATTTAATGAATATATAGATTACACAATAAACCCCGGGGAAATACAGCTCACTCCTGAGATGGAGAAGGCTCCATTGTTCTACGTGGAAAACAAGACACTGAACATAGTATTCAAAGAACCACTTAAACCAAACACTACTTATAATTTTCAATTTGGTAACAGCATAAAAGACGTTACAGAAAAAAACACGTTGGTTGGTTTTAGCTATTGCATCTCAACAGGAGATAGTTTGGACAAGGGCGCCTTAAATGGAGAAGTAAAATATGCTAGTGATTTACAAATTCCTGAAGACTGTATTATTGGTCTGTATAGCGATTCAAACTTTAATAAAAAGCCACTATACTATGCAAAAAATTATAAGGATGGTACTTTTTCTTTCAAGAACATCAAATCAGGAAATTACTACGTAGTGGCATTTGAAGATGTTAATGGAAACAGGATTTACGAACGCTTTGACGGTGATGTGGGTTTCCTCTCAAGTAAAACTATGGTTAAAGACAGCAGCGAAAAGATTAAACTATTACTGTTTCCTGACATCATAAAATCGCTGGACAGGATTCTTTTTGATAAAGACAAAAATTACCTCGCTTTTAGTAAACCAATTGATAAAATTGAAATTTCAGCCGCACCAAAAAACGAAATTGAGTATTCTAAATTCAACGAAACACATGATACTCTGTTTTTGTGGTATAAGAACAAAGCAGATAGCATAACTTACCAATCAAAATATTCAGGTACCACATATTCCATTAAAACAAAAGCGAACAACATTAAAGACTCACTTTACTTTTTAAATAACACTTTTGAAGGAATGAGCCCGCTTGCTGATATCATACTTTCAACAAATCACCCATTAAAAAGTCACACAAAAGAAAAGTTCACCATCCTTGAGGATTCAACAAAAAGAGTAGATGGAATAAAAATTAATCTCAAGAATCAGGATCTATGCGTAAGTCTTTCTTTTACAAAAAAAGAAAACAAAACATATTACATCATGATTGAAGACTCTGCACTGGTAGACATCTTCGGGAATTATAACAGAAAGAACATTCAGAAAATTACGACAACAAAAGAAAATGATTTTGGAAATTTAATACTTAAAGCTGTAGGGGAAACAGGCAATCTAATTGTAGAATTATTTGACGAAAGAAACCAAAAAGTTGAAAAAGGTCTATTCACTTCAAGCACTAAGGTTGTTAGATTTAATCATTTGAAAAAAGGCAAATACAAACTACTTGGAACAATTGACGAGAATAACAATGGCTATTGGGACAGCGGAGATTTTAAAAAGGGAATTCAACCTGAATTAAAAATTCTTCTGAAAGAAAATATAGAAATAAAAGGAGGCTGGGATGTAGATGCTGAAATTAAACTATAGATAATGGCACTTATAAAAGAAGTGAATGGAATATCCCCGAAATGGGGCAATAATTGTTTTTTTGCTGAAAACGCAACAGTTGTTGGCGATGTGCAAATGGGTAATGATTGCAGCGTTTGGTTTCAGGCTGTGGTAAGAGGAGATGTGCACTACATCAAAATTGGGAACAAGGTTAACATACAAGATGGTGCAATTATACACTGTACCTATCAAAAGTCTCCGGTGAATATTGGAAATTTTGTTTCAATTGGCCATCGTGCCATCGTTCATGGATGTACTATAGAGGACAACGTTTTAGTAGGAATGGGTGCGATAGTAATGGATAATGTGCTTGTGAAACAAAATGTAATTATTGGTGCCGGTTCTGTCGTTACTGAAAATTCAGTTTTAGAAAGCAATTCCATATATGCTGGGGTTCCAGCAAAAAAGGTGAAAGACATGGATCCAGAAAAGTTTGCAGATTTAATAGAGCGAATTGGAAACAATTATATTATGTACGCAAGCTGGTTTAAATAACATTTTATGATTGCTGAGATAATTGAAAAATACTGCATTGAAAACGGTAGCAATTTTGAGCACGCAACTTTGCTGGATGAAATTGAACGATACACTAATGTGAAAGTGCAGATGCCTCAAATGATTAGCGGAAAATATCAAGGTCAAATGCTATCGTTTCTCAGTAAATTGCTTCGTCCCAAAAGAATTCTCGAGATTGGAACATTTACAGGATATTCCGGAATCTGCCTTGCATCGGGGCTTTCAGAAGACGGTAAAATGATAACAATTGACATTAACGAAGAGCATTATGATGATGTAAATACATTCTTTGAGAAATCAGGATTGAGCGATAAGATTGACTACCAAATTGGCAATGCGCTTGAAATAATTCCGACACTAGCCGGAACATTTGATATTATCTTCCTTGATGCTGACAAAAAAAACTATGTTAACTATTTGCCACTCCTTATATCTAAAATGCACAAAGGCTCGTTACTCATTACAGACAATGTGCTTTGGAAAGGAAAAGTGGCTCAGGAACAAAAAGACAGCGACACCCTTGCCATTGACCAATTCAATAAACAACTTAATAAACATCCGCAGCTTGATGTTATTATAGTTCCGATAAGAGATGGTGTATCTTTGTGTTATAAAAAATAGTCAATGCTCCGTTACAAAATTCTTGTTTTCATCTCATTTATAACTTCCCTTGCAATCGCTCAAAGAGATGAAGAAATAAGGGCATACATCAACAGATACCGAAACATTGCGCTCGAAGAAATGAATCAATACGGAATTCCTGCAAGCATAACCATTGCTCAGGGAATACACGAATCTGGTGCCGGTAAGTCAAAACTTGCCCTAGGTTCAAACAATCACTTTGGAATAAAATGTCATAAAGACTGGGAAGGCAAAGGCTATCATCATGATGACGATAAACCTCAAGAGTGTTTCAGAGTATATGACAACCCTGATGAATCTTTTAGAGATCATTCTAAGTTTCTCTTGTCACGCTCCTGGTACAAACCTCTTTTTTTGCTAAACAAAACCGATTACAAAGGATGGGCTTATGGATTAAAAAAAGCCGGATATGCTACAAATCCAAAATACGCAGAGATTATAATTTCATTGATTGAGAAGTATGAACTTCACAAACTAGATGTTGCCGAAAACAGGCAGGAGAAAATTATTACAAAAGATACCGCAGCACAGTCAGATAATGTTCCATGTGGAAACGTGAAAGAAATAAATGGCTGTAAAGTGATTACTTATGAGGTTGGCAAAACAATAGATGATATTTGCAAATGCGCACAAATTTCTTCCTTCCAGATTTATCTCTTCAATGATGCAGATGTCAGATACTCGTTTAAACCGGGCGAGCTTATTTATCTGGCACCAAAGAAAATATCAAGTAATCAAAACACCTATACTTCTGAAACAAATACTACATACAGAGAAATTTCTCAAAAATTTGGTGTTCAACTATCATCGCTGCTCCGATACAACAATAAAAATTCTGACCGTGATGTTCCACAGGGAACTATGGTATATTTAAACGACCCGGTTGTTATATCTTCTATTGAAACAAAACAAATAGCAATATATGCTGTTAAGAAAGGAGATACGCTGTACTCCATTGCGAAGATGTTTGACATGAAACCCGAAGACCTTAAAAGGATAAACGAACTCGAAGATGGTGCATTAAGTATCGGACAAACGCTAAATATAGCTCAACCATGATTACAAAAACACTGAAACTCATTCTGCTATCTCTTCCCTTTTTCAGCTGTAATAGCGCCACAAACAAACCGGTTAATAATATGGAAAATAAAGAAACAATAACATCCGGAACAACAGATACCATTACACTTGGGGGCGGCTGCTTTTGGTGTGTTGAGGCAGTATTTTCAAGAATGAAAGGGGTGGTTTCCGCAACTTCCGGATATAGTGGCGGCTCTGTAAAAAACCCGGCATACAGAGAAGTTTGCAACGGAACTACAGGCCATGCTGAAGTGGTACAGGTTGTTTACAATAGAAATGAAACTTCACTCGAAGATATACTCAGCGTTTTCTTTGTTATACATGATCCAACTACATTAAACAGACAAGGCGCTGACGAAGGAACTCAATACCGTTCCGCAATTTATTATCACAATGAAGAACAGAGAAAAATAATAGAAGATGCTATTGGGAAACTGACAGCAGAAAAAGTTTTTTCTGATAAAATAGTAACAGAGGTTGCCCCAATAAAAAACTTCTACAAAGCAGAAGATTACCATCAGGACTACTACACACAAAACACAAATCAGCCTTATTGCCGATTGGTAGTAAAATCTAAAGTAGACAAGTTTGAAAAGCTGTTTAAGGAGAAAATGAAGTGATTCAGATTTTCTAAATTACTTTCTTTCCAACGTTTTACTACCTTTGATGTTCCACATGGAATCAGCACAAAAATTGATACGGCTTCATGACCTGAAATTCAAACCGTACTTATCTGAGGATAAGATAAAAAGCCGTGTGGATGAAATCGGAAATCAAATCAGCAAAGACTTTCCCGGAAAAAGCCCGTTGTTCGTTGCTATACTCAACGGCTCATTTATGTTCGCTGCGGATTTGGTGAAATCCGTGGATTTACAATGTGAAATTTCTTTCATCAAAGCATCTTCATACACCGGCACACAAAGCACACACGAGCTGCACATTTCTCTTGGTCCGAATGATGAACTGAGCGGCAGAGATATTATTATCATAGAAGACATTGTGGACAGCGGACACTCCTTGTCCAAGCTACTGCCTGTTATAAAAGAAAAAAATCCGGCATCATTAAAACTGGCATCTCTACTATACAAACCCGCTGCTTTCAAAGGAGATTTTAAAATTGATTACATCGGTTTTGAAATCCCCAACGATTTTATCGTGGGCTATGGATTAGACTATAACGGCCTGGGCAGAAACCTGAAAGACATTTATGTGCTTGCTTAGCTATGAAGCTGCAAGTCACAAGCTGACAGCGGAAGTATTGGTAATAAACAAAGAATAGCCTTTCTTTTTTGTTGCTTAAAAACTTAATATATTCAGATAATAAAGGATGACTTTTATCAGACATATAAACAAGTTATTAAAATACTTTCCTCTGCCTCAAAGCCTCATAAAGCAACACAGCAGCAGAAACAGAGACATTCAGCGAATCAATAGTTCCGTTCATCGAAATAATCAGTTTTTCATCAGCGTTGCTTTGCCATAAAGCTGAAAGTCCGTTGGCTTCTTCACCAACAACAAAAGCGATTGGCTTTCTGTAATCAAATTCATAATAAATTTTCTTTGCCTGAAGCGAAGCGGCATAAGTTGTAATTTTCTTTTGCTTCAAAAAATCAATAATGTTCCGCGTGGAATCAACTGCAATTTTGTTGGTGAAAACGGTTCCGATTCCCGAACGAATTACGTTCGGATTGTACAAGTCGGTTCCCATATCGCACAGTAAAACCGCATCCACACCAACCGCATCAGCCGTGCGCAGCATAGCACCAAGGTTGCCCGGCTTTTCAACTCCTTCTATAACAAGCAGCAATGGATTTTCAGGCAAAGCCAAATCATTTAATGAATGTTCCTTTTGCTTCAGCACAGCAACAATTCCTTCCGTAGAGCCGCGGTAAGCAATAGCATCATAAGCGGCTTCGGATACGGTATTTACTTTATCGTCCGCTATTATTTTCAGAAAATTGAGATTGTAGCTTTCTGTTTCTTTAATCTTTTCCTCACAAATAAAAATCTTATCAAATTCATATCCGGCTTTGAAAGCGAGATTAATTTCTCTTAAACCCTCAACAGAGAAAAGTCCCGTTGCTTTTCTGTGGGCATGCTTCTCCAGCTTCTGAACCTCCTTAAGTCTCGGATTTCCGGGATTAGATAAGTGCATGATTGCGTTCTAATTTTGCCGAAACTTAGTACTTTTAAATCTGTGACTGAAGAAAAAAATTTATACGCTCCTGCAAATACCGATTTGGTTAAAACCTCTGTGACTCATTACTTTTTTTCTGAAAAGGAATTTACAGTAAAGAAGAATGCATTGACAGCTGATGAAGTTTCAATAAGCGAGCCGGATAAAAACTGGATTAGAATTATCGGTTTAAAGGATGAACAGCTGATTAAGGATATTGCTGTAAAATTTCATATTCATCCGCTGGCGCTCGAAGATATTTTACACACAGTACAACGGCCAAAAGTTGATGAATACGAAGATTCGCTTTTCCTGGTTCTCAAAATGTTCTACGTGAAAACCGCGATTAAATCGCAGCAGATAAGTTTTTTCGTGAAAGATAATCTGCTCATCAGTTTTGAAGAAACTAATTCTCATTGCTTCAAAAAGATTTTAGATAAACTGGAACGCGGTGACAACCAGATTAGAAAAAAGGGAGAAGACTTTCTTCTTTATTTATTAATTGACACAATCATTGATGAATACTTTACAACCGAGGAAAAGGTTAATGCTGAGATAAACAAAATAGAAGACCTGGTAAATCAAAGTCCGAAGAAGATTTATCTCACAAAGCTCATTAAATGGAGAAAGGACATTCTTCAAACAAAAAAAGCAATAGCTCCTTTAGTTGATGTAATACAAACCATCGGAAGGTTAAACATCGTGTTCTTTGAAAAAGAGAATAAATATTTTCTCCGTGACCTAAATGATCATTTGCTCCGTGCGATTGATAATCTGGATACACACCGCGAATCAGTCAATGGTTTAATAGAAATGTACCATTCCCAACTCAATACTAAAATGAATGAAGTGATGAAGATGCTCACCATCATGTCATCTATTTTCATTCCGCTCACATTTATTGTTGGTGTTTACGGAATGAATTTTCATTACATGCCCGAGCTGGAAATGAAAAACGGCTATTTCTTTACGCTTGGTGGAATGGCACTCATTGCACTAGTGCTTCTCATCTATTTCAAAATCAAAAAATATTTCTAATGAAAATTGGTTTATTTTTTGGTTCGTTCAATCCTGTGCATAACGGCCACCTGATTATTGCTAATATGGTTTTACAGGAAGCAAAACTGAATCAGGTTTGGCTTGTTGTTTCTCCGCAAAATCCATTCAAGAAAAAAATTACACTATTAAAAGAACGAGAGAGATTAAATCTTATAAACCTCGCAATTGAAAATAATTCTAAACTGAAAGCTTCAGATATTGAATTTGGCTTACCGAAACCATCATATACTATAGACACACTAACTTACCTCAAAGAAAAATATCCGCAACATACTTTTTCTTTAATCATGGGAAGTGATAACGTGGAACAAATTCATGAATGGAAAAACGGAGAACTGATATTAAAGAATTATAAAATTCTTGTCTATAAAAGAACTGAAGAAGAAAAACTGCAACATCCAAACGTTAAATATCTTGAGTTTCCACTACTTGATATTTCAGCAACTTTTATTCGTCTAAAAATAAAAGAAGGTTTTGATATGAATTATTTTCTACCGGAAGCTGTTTGGAATCATATAAGAGATTATAAGCTATATAAGTAAACTTTATACTATTCACATTTCTATGTTGAAATACTGCGAATATTGTGGATATATCTATCAAAGAATTATTTTGAAAAATGAATCCGATAACAGCTAAAACAACCATTATTTTTAGTGTTTACAAGTAGCAGTTGATCAACAACACCAAAGTAAACTTGTGTATTAGTATTTATAAGAAAAGATATGTAGATTGAGATAATTCATTTTTGTGGATAACCTTTTATACTCAACAGCATTAATACTTTGATAAAATAATGAAATGTGAATTATCGTGTACAGAATATGGATAATCGATAAAACAATAAGAGGTAAAATTCAGTTATCCATATATCCACCGAGCTAATAATGGTATTTAAATACCTTTTATTTTAAAATCTTTTTTATTAATACTTAGTTGTGTGGATGAATTTAAAACAGCCAACCCATAATTTTCTGAAATTCACCATTACCTTTACTTCATCTAAAAACAGAAATGAAACAATTACAAAAAATATTTAAGTACATCACGATAGCACTTGTCGTTTTCGTTGTTGGGTTTTTGCTTTTTTATCGGTTTTGGTTTTTACGCTGTCCGGAAAGAAAAATTGATTTGTCTGAGAATACGTTTGTAAGTCCCGCAAACGGTGAAATAGTCAGTATCACAAAGTTTAATCAGGAATGGATAGATGTGACCAAAGAAAAATTTGGTGTTATCCACTTGTGGACAAACGATGTGGATACTGCGGGTTATATCATTTCCATTCAGATGAATCCGAGTCATGTGCACTATCAGCGTATGCCGGTAAATGGAAAAATAGTTTCACATAAACATACATCTGGAAGTTTTAATAATGCTATACTGATGAGCAATGATATGGGAATAAGATTTGAAAATGAACACAATGAAATTCTTCTCGAAAACTCAGAAGGAAAGAAATTTAAAGTAGTACAGATAGCAGGTTTTGTTGCACGTAGAATAGTTGATTTTGTTCAGCCTGATATGCAAAAGAAAAAAGGTGAGTTGATTGGTTTAATAAAACTGGGATCGCAGATTACAGTGGTTCTTCCACAGGGTTATAAACCTAATGTGGAAATTGGCAAGACTGTTACAGACGGAGAGAGTGTGTTGGCGGTTAAGGAGTAAAAGTCCTCAGAATATTATCTAAATAAACTAGAACCTTTACTTTTATTCTTTATTCAATGAACCCAGGCAATGTATAAGACAACAATAACCAAACTACTTATTATTTTTCTTTCTTTTTTCATCGCAATAAGCGGTTGCAAAGTATCGAAACAAAACAAAGAGCAAAAGATACAAACAGTTTTGCTAGACACATTAGAAATCATCCGTTCAAAAGATGATTTGTATAGAGGCAGCGAAACAAAGATAAATGACATGCAGCACATAAAATTAAAAGTGCGCTTCGATTGGGAAAAACAATATTTATATGGCAATGCTGAAATAACTCTCGCGCCTCATTTTTATCCTACAAATAAATTAACTCTTGATGCTAAAGGCATGGAGGTAAAATCCGTAAAACTTTTGAGCGGAAAAGAGCTGATATATAAATATGATAGCCTGAAGCTAAATATTGAATTGGATAGAGAATATACAGGAAATGAAAAATACACAGTCGTAATTGATTACATCGCTAAACCCAATGAGCGCAAAACAAGCGGTTCGCAAGCCATCAGCAGCGACAAAGGTTTATATTTTATAAATCCACAAGGTAATGAACCCAACAAGCCCAAACAGATATGGACACAAGGAGAAACAGAAGCAAACTCTGCATGGTTTCCTTGCATAGATAAACCAAATCAGAAAACAACTAATGAAATAGAAATCACAATAGAAAAAGAATATAAAACTCTTTCAAATGGCCTCCTTGTAAAATCTATAGAAAATAAAGATGGAACAAAAACTGATTTTTGGAAAATGGATCAGCCACATGCGCCATACCTTGTGATGATGGCAATAGGAAAATATGATATCACCAAAGATAAATGGAACAACAAAGAAGTAAATTACTATGTGGAACCGGAATACAAAAATGTGGCACAACAAATTTTTGGTGTTACACCTGAAATGATAACCTTGTATAGTAAACTGCTCGGAGTCGAATATCCATGGGCAAAATATGCTCAGGTAATTGTAAGAGATTATGTTTCCGGAGCTATGGAAAATACCACAGCTACAATTCATGGCGAATTTGTGCAAAGAAATCAACGACAATTGATTGACGAAAAGCATGAAGACATTATAGCTCATGAATTATTTCATCAATGGTTTGGAGATTTGGTGACCTGTGAATCCTGGAGCAATATTCCGCTTAATGAATCCTTTGCTACCTACGGAGAATATTTGTGGAATGAATACAAACACGGAAAGCTTTATGCAGACTGGAAACAACAGCGTCAGGTAAAAGGATATTTCAACGAATCGAAGAATAGGAAAAATGTTAACATGATTCGTTATTACTATAACGATAAGGAAGATATGTTTGATGCACATAGCTACAATAAAGGCGGAGCAATTTTGCACATGCTGCGCAATGTGGTTGGCGATGAAGCCTTTTTTGCATCATTAGGCTTATATCTGAAAAAAAATGCTTTCAAATCAGTTGAAATTCACGATTTGCGATTGGCCTTTGAGGAGGTAACGGGCAGAGATATGAATAAATTTTTCAACCAATGGTTTTTACAAAATGGACACCCTGTACTTGATATAAAATATGGCTATGATCAGGATAGCGTATATATAGAAATTACTCAAAAGCACAATACAGATAATGGACAAATATTTAATCTTCCCATGAAAATAAACGTGCATTATAATGATGTTGTAATGATTTATCCTGTAGTTTTTAAATATGCAAAGCAAAAGTTTTCTTTTCCTGTATTGGGCCTCCCTTCATTAATTGATGCAGATGCAGAAAGAGTTTTGTTGTGTGAAAAAAAGGAAAATAAAACAGCAGAGCAATACAAATTTCAATTTTTAAAATCAGATAAATTTCTTGCACAAAGTGAGGCTTTGGATGGTCTTAAAGCTAACGTAGGAAAAGACTCTGTGAGTAATGCCGTTTTTAAAATAGCATTGACGGACAAAGAATGGATTATCAGAAAGGAAGCTATAAAAAAGTTGCGTAGCGACACTATTGTTCAGGCGCTGTTGCTGGAGCAAATTAAGGAAATAGCTCAAAAGGATTCTTCGATATTTGTAAGGCACGAAGCCTTGGAGCTTTTATCTGCAACAAAGCGGAAAGAGCTGGCACCAATCTTCACAAAAGGACTTCAGGATTCTTCTTACAAATATATAAGTCTTTCTTTGAACGCATTATATAACATAGACTCGGCAACTGCAACAGAAAAAGCTATGGCTTTTTTATCTGAGCCCGATATGGAGTTGAAAAATTCGTGCTATGCTATTTTATCTAAAAAGAAAGACCCAACATTGAATGTGCTTTTTCAAACTAAATTAAGAGAAGAGGGCGGCTATATAAAGGTGGGCATGTATTATCACTATGCAAATTATTTGACTCATCAGGATTCTGCAATTGTTTCATCAGGAATTAAATATTTATTTGACTATTGGAACAGTAATAAAAGCAATACAGAACATGTAACAAATGCAATCAAGAGAGTTAATGATTATGTACAGAAGCGCAGTGATTTTTCGGCCAAAGGATTTATAAAGAAAGAGTCTGATGCATTGACAGAAAAACTGAAGAGGGAGAATGAATAATTACATTCAATGGAGCAAAGTAAAAGGGATTGTTTTTGACATAGGAAATGTCCTCATAGATATTGACTATGAAAACACAGTGAAACAATTTCAAAAACTTTCTACCCAGGATTTTTCAAAAGTAGTTTCATATTCCAGCCAGATAGAGTTTTTCAATCAGTATGAACGAGGAGAAATTTCAACAGCAGAATTTGTTTCAGCGGTTAAAAAATATCTGAAACCAGACACAACCGATGAGCAAGTGATAGCAGCATGGAATAAAATGCTTGTTCATTATCCGGCACAAAAGATGACTTTGCTTGAAGAACTAAAATCAGATTTCCAGCTATTTGCGCTTAGCAACATTAATGAATTGCACATTGCGCTGATGAATGAAAACATTAAGCGTTTATATGGCAAAGAGGCTTTCAGTGATTATTTCGACAAAGCTTTTTATTCTAATGAAATAGGAATGCGAAAACCAGAAAGAAGGATTTATGATTACTTAATAAATAAAAGCGGGATTTCTGCGGAGCACCTATTGTTTATAGATGATAAAAAAGAGAATGTTGCTGCGGCTTCTGAATTTGGAATTCAAACGATACATTTGGAAAAACCGGAATATCTCTATTCTTTTTTCGAGCATTTTTTTGAGTAGAAAGGCATTAATAGTTATGTTTGGATTACAAAGAAAAAACAAAGTATGAAAAAAATATTAGTGGTTATATCTGGCTTGTTCTTTTGGGCGAGCTGTAATTTTGAAGGAAGTGAAGCAAAAATAAGTACAGCACCGGCACCTGAACAAGGCAAATTGGTATTTGATGTTGCTAACCTATCTTCCAAAAAAGATCCTGTTTGTGAAATGGAACTGGATAATACTATGTTGGCTGATACAGCTCTGGTAGATGGAAAAATTTATGGCTTTTGCAATGTTGGTTGTAAAGATGAGTTTAAAAAACTGCACTCAAAATAAATAGTTGATGTCATTTTATTCCAAAATATCAGGCTTAGGATTTTATGTGCCGGAAACTATCGTCACAAATGATGATCTTTCCAAACAAATGGAAACATCCGATGAATGGATAATAGAGCGAACCGGAATAAAGGAGCGAAGATTTTTTACTGAAGGAAAAGATAGCGTTTCCTCTATGGGGGCGCGTGCAGCAAAAATTGCATTAGAGCGTGCAAATAAAACTCCGGCAGATGTTGATATGCTTGTATTTGCCACATTGAGTCCGGATTATTATTTTCCAGGTTCAGGAGTTTTGGCTCAGAGAGAATTGGGTCTCAGACAAATTCCTTGTTTTGATGTAAGACAACAGTGCAGCGGTTTTATATATGCGCTGTCACTAGCAGATCAGTATATCAAAACAGGTTCTGCAAAAACGGTTTTGGTTATAGGCTCAGAAATCCAAAGTAACATTATGGAGATAAGCGACAGGGGTCGCAATATGTCTGTTATATTTGGTGATGGAGCAGGGGCTTGTGTTTTAGAAGCTCATACTAAAAAAAGGAAAGGCCTTTTATCCACTCATCTGCATGCAGATGGTAAATATGCAGAAGAGCTTATGCTACAGCATCCCGGAAGCCGAAAGAAAAAAAGAGTGACTCAGGAAATGATAGATAGTGGAGAACTTCTTCCAAATATGAATGGAAAGCTGGTGTTTATGAATGCCGTAAAATATTTTCCGGAGGTAATAAGAGAAGCATTGGCATATAACAATCTCAAGGAATCAGATATTGATTTGCTGGTGCCTCATCAGGCTAACCAAAGAATTACATTGGCCGTTCAAAAAGAATTTGGTCTATCAGACGATAGAGTGGTTTCTAATATTCACAAGTATGGAAACACCACAGCGGCCTCAATTCCAATTGCACTAACAGAAGCATGGGAAAGCGGAAGAATCAAGGATGGTGATTTAATTTGTCTTGCTTCGTTTGGAAGTGGTTTTACCTGGGCGAGCGCACTGATTCGTTGGTAATAAAAATATGCAATCAAAAGCTACAACACCGAAAGAATATATGGTTTCATTGCCGGAAGAACGAAAGGAGGCTATGGCTAAATTGCGCAAAATAATTCTGGATAATTTACCGAAAGGCTTTAAGGAAACAATCGGGTATGGAATGCTTTGTTATGTGGTGCCACATTCCATTTATCCAAAAGGCTATCACTGCAATCCAAAACTTCCATTGCCTTTTTTATCTGTAGCCTCACAAAAAAATTTCATTGCAGTATATCACATGGGAATTTATGCAGATGAAAAACTACTGAATTGGTTTACAGAAGAATATGCAAAGGTTTCAAAAGCGAAACTGGATATGGGTAAAAGCTGTATTCGATTTAAAAAGCCAGATCAAATTCCTTTTGATTTTATAGGCGATTTGGTTAAAAAGATGACTGTAGAAAATTGGATAGCGCTTTACGAAAAAAACTTCACTAAAAAATAGTGCTTTATCATTTCATTAAATTTTTATCTTGAAACGAAAGCATAAAGGATATATGCTATCTTAGTAATAATAAAAATCAAAACTATGAAAGCATATTTTCTATTTTTTGCTTTACTCGCCCCTTGTATTTATTCCATAGCTCAGCCAAACAGCCCGAGCAGATCCATATTAGATCCGGCTTATGAGCCGTTTTATCATGGGGTAGCGAGTGGCGATCCATTGTCGGATAGAGTGATTATTTGGACAAGAATTACCACAGCCAACGCTTCTGAATCTGTTAGCTGGCAGATAGCAACAGATTTGGCATTCTCAAACATTGTAAATAGCGGTACAGTAAATACAGATGCTTCCAAAGATTTTACAGTGAAAGTAGACGCCACAGGTTTACAAGCCAATACTTGGTACTACTACCGATTTAATGGACAGGGAAAAAATTCAATCACAGGAAGAACGCGCACTGCACCGATTAGCGGAGTTACAGATTTACGTTTTGCAGTAGTCAGCTGTTCAAATGTTACAAGCGGATATTTTCATACCTATAGAGACATTGTAAATAGAAATGATGTAGATGCAGTCTTGCATTTAGGAGACTATTATTATGAATATAAAAGTGGCTCTTCAGTTCCGGGTGATACTACCCGAATTCATGAACCAGATAAAGAAATTCTAACTTTGGCAGATTACAGAATGCGCCATTCGCAATATAAGCTTGATGAAGATTTGCGCGAATGTCACAGACAATTTACTTTTATAACAGTGTGGGATGATCATGAAACTGCTAATAACAGCTGGAAAGATGGAGCCGAAAATCACACACCAGGAACAGAAGGAAATTGGGCAAACAGGAAATCTGACTCTCAAAAAGCCTATTTTGAATGGATGCCAATTCGCGAAAAAACACCAGGCAACGATTCTATTATACATCGAACTATAAAATTTGGAGATTTAGCAGACCTTATTATGGTAGATACCCGTATTGAAGGACGTGATGAACAGGTTCCGGGAACTTTAGTAGCATTGACTAATGCCACACTTCAAGATACCACAAGAACACTTTTAGGTGTGACCCAAAGGAACTGGATTAATAGCGAATTAAAAAACTCTACAGCAACATGGAAAATAATTGGCAATCAGGTAATGGTTGCCCCGCTGGTGGTATTTGGAACTTCAATCGCAAATTCCGACCAGTGGGATGGGTATCCTCAAGACAGGAAATTGGTTTTTGATAATATCTTAAATAACAACATCAATAATGTGGTTTTCCTTACAGGAGATATTCATACTTCATGGGCAAATGACTTGCCGTATAACCGTAGCAATTACGATGTATCTACAGGAGCAGGATCAGTTGCCGTAGAATTTGTTTGCACCAGTGTCACGAGTTCCAGTGGCAATCTTCCGCTATCAGTATCTACTATCAAGCAGTCTAATCCATACATGAAATATATAGATTTGATAAGCAGAGGATATGTTTTGTTAGACATAAACCAACAGCGCACACAGGGCGATTTTGTATTAGTTTCAGATATCACAGTCAAAAACTATACCGCACAAACTTCTGCCTCATGGTATGTAAACAATGGAGAACGATTTTTGCGTCAGGCATCAGGACCATTAGGGTCTCGCACAAGCATTCCTTCTCCGGTTCCTAACTGGCCGTCAGGAATAGGAGCGGCTAAAAACAGCATTGTTTCATTAATGTGTTATCCAAACCCTTTTACAAAAGAAATTCAGATTCAATATTATCTACATGAAGCGGAAAATATAACGGCAACCCTTTATGATGCAAAAGGTCAAAAAGTAATGGAGAAAGAAATCAGTGGAAATGCTATCGGTCTTCATGAAGAAACACTAAATCTTGAAAAACTAAGTAAGGGAAATTACTTTTTGCAACTATCCTCACCAAAAGGGAAAACCACTAAGGAGATTGTTAAGCTATAATTGATGTGAGGTTTATTACAATAAATAAATTGTTATTGAGGGAAATAATGTTTTATCTTTAAGATAAACCAAAATACCAAACCATGACTTTGAATTTAAATAATGACTTGATAGCAGCGGCAGAAGCTCTCTTGAAGGAAGGGAAAACAAGTGCTGAACTATATGGATGCGCACCACTACATCACCTGCACTCCACGATTCGATAAAAGCAAATTCCAATCAGAGCCTTTACTTGATTTTAATGCGGGCTATGTGTTGCGGGCAGCAGACGTTTTACCGAAGCAAGGCTCCGCTCATCCGTGGAAAGTGTATCAGAACTATGTGCGCGATTTGGTATCGCTGAAAATGGAATCGGTGGCTGATGAGTTTTTGGAATACAAGTGAATGAGATAATGA
>CANHIG010000024.1 GCA_947461105.1 Bacteroidota bacterium
GGTGGCATGGAAATAACCGGTTTTGGAAGAGAAATCATGTACTACAAAAATGCGCTTGATAAGCTAGGTATTGAAGTTCAGGATTTTCATTGTGGTCAGTTCAAAAGCGCTATAGAGCCTTATCTACGTGATAAAATGAGTGACCCAAACAGAGCGCAACTGACTACTTTATACCAGGCTGTTTATAATCATTTTCTTGATAAAGTAGCTGCTGCGAGAAAAGTAGATAAAGCAACGCTTAATGCAATTGTAAATGAGCTTCAGTCGTTTTTACCCGAAGACTGCAAAGCAAATGGATTAGTGGATGAACTGGGATATTATGACCAAGTAGAGTCTTTACTAAGAACAAAGACTGGGGTTACTGCTAAAGACAAAGTGAAATATGTGGAATTAGCATCCTATGCAAAATTTGCCAAGGAGAAAAGTGAAAATAGCGAGTCTGAGAAAGTTGCTATAATGTATGCTGATGGTGAAATAGTAGATGGAAATGGACAAGACGGACAAATTGGTGGGGATGAGTTTGCAAAACTTATACGAAAAGTACGTGAGGATGATAAGGTGAAGGCCTTGGTATTGAGAGTGAACTCTCCGGGTGGAAGTGCGCTGGCATCTGACATCATATGGAGAGAAGTTGTAGAAACCCGAAAGTCAAAACCTGTTGTTGTTTCCTTTGGCGATGTAGCTGCATCCGGTGGTTATTTTATTTCTTGCAACAGTGATAGGATTTTCGCTCAGCCTAACACCATTACAGGTTCCATAGGGATTTTCGGTTTAGTGCCTAATGCAAAGAAATTTTTAAATGAAAAAATTGGAATCACCACAGATCAGGTAGAGGTAACAAAGCATGGTGCATTTAATATGATTACAAATCCTTTTGATGCCGAAGAAAAAGCACTAATACAAAGAACTATCGAGAAGGGCTATCGCGAATTTAAAGAAAGAGTAGCGAATGGCAGAAATAAAGATACGGCCTACATTGAGACTATTGCTCAGGGTCATGTATACACCGGAAATCAAGCTATTGAAATTGGTTTGGTAGATGAGTTGGGGACATTGGATGATGCCGTTGCATTTGCTGCAAAAAAAGCGAACCTCAAGAAATTCTCGCTTAAAGAATATCCTCAGGATAAAGATTTTGCAACGCAGTTGACAGAGGCTTTAGGAGAGGCAAAAACACAATGGATAAAGGATGAGTTGGGCGACCAATATGAGATTTATAAAGTAATTCAAACATTGAAAAAGGCTACCGGAATGCAAATGAGAATGCCCTATTCATTGGGGATTGAGTAATCAATTTCGGATTTTGTAAGGATAATCTTTTGCGTTTCCATTTGAAAAGAACTTTCTCATTTCTCTCTTTTCAATTTCGATTTTACGTTCCACCACTATCAGGTTTTTCTGATTTTTATCTATGATAATCGGAGGCCCTGTTAGTTCTATTATCTTATTATTTCTCCTCACTTCAAATACGACTTGTTTTTTATAGTTAAGTGAGCTGTATTTTTCCAGCAAAGTGTTTAAGTTTTCTTTTACCACTTTTTTCCCATTGATTGAAAGTAATACATCGCCTTCACTGAACCCGATTTGGTCTAGCGAAATATTTGTCATGAAGTATTCTTTGTTTGCATGTGAGTATCGGTAAACAGCATTTACATACATTTTTGCCGTATCGCTTTTTGATGTTTCATATTTCCACCCGATTGTTGATAGGTCTTTGTTGTAGTCAAGTGAAATAGTATCTCTTACGTGTTTTTCCAGAAAATCTTTTATTTCGGGGTACGAATATTTTGCGAGTTCATCTATTACGCCTTCATCTTTTAAAACATAATTTAATCTGGATGCAGACATCAAATCTGCAAGTAAAGATTTAAGACTTTGCTTGCCCTTGCTTAGTTTCAGCAGTCTTAAATCTAACATCATAGCGGTTAATGCACCTTTATTGTAAAATGATTTATACATTTCCTGATTACCTTCAAGATAGCAAAGTTTACTGGCGGCCTCTAATGCATAGTTTTCAGAAAAGTTCGCAAGATTTATTTTATTGCGGACTTCATTAATAAATTCTGTTTCAGTAATCAACTCTTGCTGATACAGCATAAGCAATGAGAGGTATTCTGTGAATCCCTCATACATCCACAAATTCGCTGATTGATTCTTTGCTCTCAAATTCAATTTGTTTGTTTGGTCTGTCTGCAACATAAGCGGACCATATAGATGCATGAGTTCGTGGGCTGCAGTATACATCAGGTCACGTTCTATTTTATATTTATTGTCAGTAATTGGGAAATAATAAAGCGATGAGTTGGAGTGCTCTACTGCGCCATATATCTCTTCAGATTTAAAAGGATCTGATTCTGGCAAGACATAATTTAATAAAAAAGAATATTGCTTTTTGTTGATGCCTTCACAGAAATTGGCCGCAGCTTCGCAAACGGATTTCAATGATTTTATGATAAGTTCCTTATTTACAGTCTGGCTTTCAGAGAAAAAGCCAATTTCGAATTTTGTGTTTTGAATGCTAAAGTTTATTTCTGGTTCTGTAGAGTATAAAATAGGATTATCAATAAGTTCCAGATAGCCTCCGCTAGCTTTTATGTTGTCAACTTTATTTACAGAGTTTATAGAAAAAGATGTGGAGGCGAAGAGTTTTTCCGGTTTTGAAATGTAAAGGTTAAATGGTTGAATTTCATAACCCATAATATAGCCGGAAACAGCATGCATGTTCAATACAAAGTGCTTGTCTGTCACAAAACTTGTCCCGATTTGTGGTAAAATAATATTGGGTTCAGTATAGTGCCAGGAGTCATGCATGTCATATTCTATTGTAGCAATTTTCCCTTCGGATATAATCTCAAATTCATTTATGGATACTCGGAAAAATTTCAATGGATTTCCAAGACTATCTAAAACAGAGAAATTGCTGAGCAGCTTGCCTGTTTTAATTTCTGAAATTGTGCCGGGTACATTTGATGGTAAAATGAATTTAACTACTTGGAGGGGAATTCTTGGTGTTTGTAGTCTTACATGCAAGGTGTTATTGGTGCATTGCTTTAAATCAATAAATAAATTAAAAGCTTCGCCAGCACCCAATGACAGCTTATTCAAGCACAATAATAAAAGTAGCGTGAAGCTTCTTTTCATAGCGAAAATCAATTGCTTACTTTTTGAAAATAGCTATTGGTTTTTGAAAAGCAATATTTATGTAAGAGTTTTTTTATTTCTGTAGTGATGTCTATTAGAGAAAGAATCAAAATTCCAATAATTTTAAATCAGATAGGGAGATTTATATTTTCGCAGCCAAATCATTTATATCAATGGAAAAAAGTCTGCCCTATTGGATGTCGCGAACTGAGCTTTTGTTAGGAACAGAAACGCTTGGGAAATTAGTAGACAAAAATGTTTTGGTGGTGGGATTGGGTGGAGTAGGTGGTATCTGTGCTGAAATGCTTGTAAGAAGCGGAATAGGAAATATCACAATTGTAGATGCCGATGTGATAGAAGAAAGCAACCGAAATAGACAAATTGCAGCGCTCATTAGTAGCAATAATCTCACGAAAGCAGCGGTTTTAGGGCAAAGATTGAAAGACATTAATAGCGAGCTCAATCTGACAATTGTGAATGAATACATCAGAGACGAAAAAACAACTAAAATATTGACAGACCAGAAGTATGATTATGTGGTAGACTGCATTGATACGCTTACACCAAAGACATATTTGGTAAAGCATTGTAAGGATATGGGTATAAAAGTTATTAGTTCGCTGGGAGCAGGTGGGAAAGTAGACCCCTCGCAAGTAAGGATTGCTGATTTATCAGAGTCTTATAATTGCAAGCTGGGCTATTATTTCAGAAAGAAACTCCATTCCATGGGAATCTACAAAGGTATTACAGTAGTTTTCTCTACAGAACAAGCCGATAAATCAATGATTAAGCTTGCTGAATCGGGCCCTAAAAAGTCAATAATCGGCACTATATCATACATGCCTAATGTTTTCGGCTGCTTTATAGCCAGTAAGGTTATCAGAGATTTATACCAACGTTAAGCTTTTTTTTGCAAATATCTGCCCGGTTTTTTACCTATCATATATAAAGAATCTTATCTTGCCGTCTAAAATCAATACAAAATGAAAAAAACGATACTCTCTATTTTTACATTTGCTATGGTAGGCAGTGCTGCTATAGCTCAAACACAAATCCCAAATGGAGGATTTGAAAACTGGACAGGAGCAAACCCTGTAGGTTGGGGTTCTTCAGATGCAATCATTACTAGCTTAGGTCAGGCAGACCCGGGTGGTGTAGAAAAAGAAACTACTCCTGCTTATGTTTTTGCTGGTACAAACTCTTTGAGATGTAAAACAGATTCGGTTACTATTCAGCTTGCAGGACAATCTATTCTTCTTCCGGGTGTTGCTAGTTTAGGAAACCTTACTTTAAATCTTCAAACTTTTAATCCTGAAATTACTGGTGCTTCATACACAGACAGACCAGATTCTATTCAGTTTGCCTACAGATACACAAGCGGAAATGCAGGCTTAGATACCGGAGCCGTATTTATAAGACTAACCAAATGGGTAGTAGATACTGCGATTTTAGTAGGAAGTGCTTTCGTGCCTGTTACTAACACCAACACATTCCTTGTGGCTAAAGCAAAAATTGAATACCAAACCATGCAAACACCTGATACTTTATATATTCAAATTCTTTCTAGCGGAAGCTTCTCTGGTGGATATAAAGGCTCTACAGTATGGGCTGATGATTTGCAATTTAAAGGGTTAGATACTGCATTTAGAGCTTATATGGGACCATTAGGTACTGCAGGAATTTGTCAAGGAGAAGGACTTGAATTGACAGGTGATGCCGGAACAGGTTATAGCTACAGATGGTTAAATAATAATGTAGCTGTTCCCGGAGCTACTTCACAATTATTCACTGCTACAACTTCCGGAACTTATTCACTTGAAATTACAAATGGAAGTAAAGTTGACACTTCGGCTACTTTAGGTTTAGTTGTTAATCCGCTTCCTACAGTTACATTAAGCGGAAATCCTGATACAGTATGCAGCAGCGCAGCTGTTATAGCTTTAGGTGGAGCTTCTCCTAACAATGGAACATTTAGCGGACCAGGTGTTACAGGAAATGATTTTAATCCTGCTACTGCCGGTGTTGGAAACAAAACTGTTACTTATGACTTCACAGATGCTAATGGATGCTCAAGCAGCGCAACAGAGGTAATTACAGTTCGTGTTTGTGCTTCTATCGAAAATATTTCAGGAAACTTCAATGTAAGTCTTTATCCAAATCCTGCTAAGGATTTGTTTACAATTACTTCTGATGACCAATTGAAAGGCGCAGAAATCATTGTAATGGATGTGATGGGTAAAGTAGTTGCTAAACAAAGCATTGAGTCAAACACTACTAATATAAATGCTTCAACTTTTGCAACAGGAAATTACATCTTCAAAATTGTAAATAAAGAGAACAAAACTCTTGTAAACGGTAAAGTTGCTATTCAAAAATAAATAGCTGATTACTGAATATTTAAAAAGGTGCAAAGCTCAGCTTTGCACCTTTTTTATTTCGATAAACTCATCGCTTTCTTAATCACACTCCAGTAGTTTTGCTCTATTACTCCGATGCTGTAATAACCTCTTTCTATCAGCTTCTGATGCATATAGGGTAAATTGTAACATGGAACACCCATAAATAGATGATGCTCGGCATGGTAGTTTACATTTAAGGGAGCAAAAAGAACCTGTTCTATGATGTTGGCATAAGTAGTTCGGGTGTTTTTACTTGGGTCTTGGCGATTTTCCACCACACTATGCTCGGCAATTGATCTCACCCGTAAGCAAAAATTGTAGGTAGTTAAGAGTGCGCCTATCCATAATAGGTATAACATCGGTTTGCCAATTATAAAAAGAAAAGCGAATATGAGCAAGTTTGCTGAAACAGGACCTGCAAGATTTTTCAAAGCAGTTAAAACTGATTGTTTAGAAAATTTGAGTTGTTGTCTTTTGATTATTCCTCCGAGGTTGTATTGCAAAATGCCTATGTGCATGGCAATTACGCCTATCTGACCTTTTAGTCCTGTTACTCCCGATAAGTCTCTGAAAAACTTGCGAAGCATACTGAGGATTGTTGTTGGATAGCCCTTTGTAAGGCTCAAATCAGGGTCATTATCCAAACCAGTATAAATATGATGTTCTCTATGATACGGCTTGTATTGTTCCAGATTTTGGAGTATAGGATAAGCACCAAACCAATTTCCAAAAAAAGTATTCAACTTGGATGTTTTAAACAAAGAATCATGTGAGCAATCATGCATAATAATGGCACAGGCAAGCTGTTTCCCTCCAATGATGAAAAGTGCTATAATAACAATGAATACATTTGGATATAAGCCAACAATTGCAAAAGCAAATCCTATCCATAGCCAGGTGTATAAAATCTGCCAGAATCCCTGCCAGTCAGACTTTTCAACGAGTTGTTTCAATTCATCATTGCTGAAATATTGTCTTATGGTTTTATTATACCAGGTTAATTGATTTTCCATTTTCTGTTTATAGTATATTCAACTCATAAAAGTAGTCCTATTTTATAGCTTTCACAAAACATACTTGGAATGTTTAAAAATAGATGGATAAATGGCAAACAATATTTGATATTTGCCTTAATAAAGTCAATATAAATGGAGCCTTTAAATCAATACTTAGAAACAAACAAAGAACGTTTTTTAAATGAGTTATTTGACCTGTTGCGAATACCATCAGTAAGCGCAGACCCCAAGTTTTCGCAAGATGTTCATAAAGCAGCTGAGTTTGTAAAGGAAAAGCTGATTGCTGCTGGGGCTGATAATGTAGCACTATGTCCTACTGACGGATTTCCAATAATATATGGAGAGAAAATAATAGATGAGAGCAAACCTACAGTGCTCTGCTATGGTCATTATGATGTGCAACCTGCTGATCCTTATGAATTATGGACTTCGCCACCATTTGAACCAGTTGTAAAAGATGGAAATATTTTTGCACGAGGTAGCGCAGATGATAAGGGACAGATGTACATGCATGTAAAGGCTTTTGAGGCTATGCTCAAAAACAATGCGTTGCCATGCAATATTAAATTCATGATAGAAGGAGAGGAGGAAGTAGGGTCTACCAATCTTGAAATATTTGTAAGAAACAATAGCGAGAAGCTAAAATGCGATGTGGTGCTTATTTCAGATACATCTATGATTTCGAACGAACATCCTTCTATCACAACCGGGCTCAGGGGGCTTGCGTATCTTGAAGTAGAGGTGACTGGACCAAATCGTGACTTGCATAGTGGTGTGTATGGAGGTGCTGTTGCCAATCCAATAAATGTATTATGCGACATGATTGCCTCGTTGCATGATGAAAAAAGGCGAGTGACCATTCCTAGATTTTATGATGATGTCCAAGACGTTTCCGCAGAGGAGCGAGCAGCTACAGCAAAGGCTCCGTTTGATTTGGCAGCATACAAGAAGGATTTGGATATGGATGATGTGATGGGAGAGGAGGGCTTTTCTACCCTTGAGCGCGTATCTATTAGACCCACTTTGGATGTAAATGGAATATGGGGTGGATATATAGGTCAAGGTGCTAAAACAGTGCTGCCATCAAAGGCTTATGCTAAAATAAGTATGCGTTTGGTTCCTAATCAATCTCATGAAAAAATTACCAGGTTGTTTGAAACTCATTTTGAAAGTATAGCCCCCAAAGCGGTGAAAGTTAAAGTTACTCCGCATCATGGTGGCGAGGCAGCAGTGACGCCTATAGATTCAAAGGCCTATCTTGCAGCAGCAAAAGCTATTCAAAAGACTTATGGCAAAATGCCTATACCGCTGAGAACCGGTGGCAGTATTCCTATTGTAACTATGTTTGAAAAAGTGCTAGGCACTCAATCTGTGCTTCTTGGATTTGGATTGGATTCCGATGCGATTCATTCGCCTAACGAGCACTATGGAGTGTTTAACTATTACAAAGGAATAGAGACTATACCTTACTTCTTCTCATACTTTGCTCAATAGACTTCTCTTTAATTCATTTGTCAATTTATTGTCATAATGTTTTTTATCACATATTACTTTCACAAAACCAACATTTCCATAATGTTAATGTGAAAAATAGGTTGACATAAAAAACTGCTAAATATTTGGTCAAATCAAAAGAAGGCCTATTTTTGAAAACTTCATTAACTCAAAAACAATTTTAAAACTCAAAACAATCAAACTATGGCACAAGCTGCATCTGCAAAAAAAAGTGGAGGATTTAACTTCTCGGTTTTAGTCATTCCCGTTGCCCTTATTGTATCAATAATTTTTTACAAATTCATTTGTGGTAATCCAACAAGATTTCTTGCAAATGGGGATCCAAAACCGGGCGATTATTTGGCATTGATATACAAAGGTGGATTTATTGTACCTTTATTGTTTACTATGTTGTTGACTACAATTACATTTTCAATCGAGCGTTTCCTTACGCTTAACAAAGCTGCCGGAGTTGGAAATATTGAAGGCTTTTTACAAACTGTGAAGACAGCATTGTCTAACAATAATATTCAAGGTGCTGTTGATGCTTGTTCAAAACAACAAGGTTCCGTAGCTAATGTTGTTCAGGCAGGTCTTCATAAATACAGTGAAATGGAGAAAAATACAGAACTTACTACTGATCAAAAAGTATTGAATATTGCAAAAGACATTGAAGAAGCAACTTCATTAGAAATGCCATCTTTGCAAAAAAATCTTGCAATCATTGCAACTATTGCATCTTCAGCTACTCTAGTTGCGCTTTTGGGAACTGTATTGGGGATGATTAGAGCATTCTCTGCTCTTGCTACTTCAGGTACACCTGACCCATCTGCTCTTTCTGCAGGTATCTCTGAGGCACTTATCAATACTGCAATTGGTATCGGTACTTCAGCTATAGCAATCATAATGTATAATATCTTTACAAGCAAAATTGACAGCTTGACTTATGCTATTGACGAAATCGGATTCAGCATTGAGCAAACTTTTGCAGGCAAAAAGAAATAGTATTTAATTTTTTGAAATCACTAAACAATTAATGTAATGCCAAAAGTACAAGTTGCTAAAAAGAGTACGTCTGTAGATATGACAGCTATGACGGATGTATCTTTCCTTTTGCTTACATTCTTTATCCTTACAGCTAAGTTTAAACCAGCTGACCCTGTAATGATTGATATCCCGGCTTCAAGGTCTATGACTAAAATTGAAAAGGCCTTGGTGATATCAGTAGATAAGGAAGGTAAAGCCTTCTATGCGTTATCAGATCAGGAAACAAGACTTGCTGCATTACAAAATATGATTGACCGTTATGGCGATCGTTACCCAGCCCTTAAAACACTTACAGATCAACAGAAGAAAGTGTTTACTTTCATCGAAGTGTTTGGTACACCGTTGGCAGATTTGCCACGTGTGTTATCAATGGATGGAGTCCAATATAAAGCATATCAGGAGAAACTTCCTGGTATTCCAATGGACTCAACCAATAATGAATTGGGCGATTGGGTTATGGCAGGAAGATACGCAAATCCTAAAATGAAGATAGCTGTAAAAGGAGATAAATTTACAAACATTAAAGCTGTAGAGAGAGTGATTCAGGTGTTTACTGAGAAAGATATTCATCGTTTTAATCTTATCACCAGTTTGAGTGCAGGTCCTGCGGAGGAGGAGAAAGCTCCCGAATAATATTTATAATATTTAAATTTTTGAAATAAAATGGCAGAATTAGATACCTCCAGTGGGGGTGGGCATGGTAAGGACGGAAAGATTCGTTCAAAAAAAATGTCTACCCGAGTTGACCTTACACCCATGGTTGACCTTGCGTTTCTATTGATTACTTTCTTTATGCTTACCACTACCATGAACAAGCCTTCGGCAATGGAGTTGAACATGCCTAAAAAGGAAGATAAGAAAGAAGATCAGCAAGAGGTGAGGGAGTGTCAGGTATTAAATATACTTATAGACACCCTTGATGCAGTTTGGTATTATGAAGGACTAAAGGTAGCAGATTTACAAAAGACCGGATTTGCTGGTGATGAAGGAATCAGGAAAGTTATCATCAGAACAATGAGAAGAGTGGACAGAGAATGTGGTCAGGACAAAACAGGAAAGAACAGACCTATGATTTGCTTGATTAAAATGTTCCCCGGAGCCAGATATAAAAACATGGTTGACATTCTTGACGAGATGGATATAAATAAGGTTCCTGTATATGCTATTCAACCTTATGATCCAATTGAGAAAGAGGCTGTAGACAACGGGGGAAATGTAAAAACCTTTGCTACAGAGTAATAGTTTATGGAATTTTAAAAGCAATTGCATCACATAAGCAATAAAAAGAAAAAACATGGAAGGAATTACAAAATCATATCAAGGCTGGTCTTTTGACGATATAGTTTTTGACAATAGAAACAAAGCCTATGGCGCATATGAGCTCAGAAAAAGAACAGCAAAGAATTCTGCAATTGGTCTTATTGGTGCAGTTTCATTTGCAGTGTTATTCATAATTGGCTCTGTAATCGATTGGTCATTTTTGAGTAAATCAAATGAAGATGAAGTGGTGGAAACTACTGTTACTCTTGCAGAACCTCCACCTTTAAATGAGAAAGCACCACCACCACCGCCACCGCCACCGCCACCACCACCACAACGACCTACTGTGAAGTTCTTGGAGATGGTAGTAAAAAAGAATGAAGAGGTGCGCGAAGAGGAGCCTATTACTGAGATTAAGGATTTGAAAGAAAATGTTGACATCTCTAATAAGAACAGAGAAGGTGATATTAATGCAGAGCCTACCGTAACAGAGCCTGTGATTGCCGAAGTGGTAGAAACTAAGGTGTTTACCATTGTGGAGCAAATGCCTGAGTTCCCTGGAGGTGAGGGAGAGTTATTCAAATTTATTCAGAATAATATTCAGTATCCTGCAATGGAAAGAGACAATGATATACAGGGAAGAGTTATTGTTGGTTTCGTTGTAAATGAAGATGGCTCTGTATCTGATGTAGCTGTGAAGAAAGGCGTGAGTGCCGGTCTTGATAAGGAAGCTATGAGGGTAGTGAAGATATTGCCAAAGTTTAAGCCTGGAAAGCAACAAGGAAAAGCTGTGAAAGTAGCTTACGTGCTTCCTATTATGTTCAAACTTCAATAATGTTATAATTTCTATTTTCTAGGTCATGATCTTATTGGTCATGACCTATTTAATTGAATAAAGATGAATAAGCTGTTTAAAAATCCTGTGATGCTTTTGAGAGGAGTAGTCTCGATACTCTATGTTGTTTTGGGCATCTACCTGATGTTTAATCTTTACTTTCTTCATTTTATTCAAAAAGACTACAGACCACTTTTAGCAGGTGTTATACTTTTGTATGGTTTGTATAGGTCATATAGATTTTATAGCGAGTTTCAGGAATTGCCGAATGAGTAAATATCTTAATCTATTGAGAATTGTTTTTCTTACACTTTTATGTATTCAAATGGTTTCTTGCCGTAATAATGTTAAGGTAGATCCTATTGAAAACATTAATAAAGGGGCTCTAACCATTCTTTGTGATGAAGATTTTCGATACATAATGAATCAACACAAAGACGTTTATGAAAACCTCTTTCCTGGGGCCGTCATTAATTTCGAATTTCTCTCTGATGGGGAAATTATAAAGAAACTTATGAATAGATCTGCCCAAGCCGCTGTGATTGGGCGTAGATTATCTGCCGAAGAAAGAGCCAATCTTCAAAATATAGACACTATTATTCCCCGTGAGCATTTGATTGCTAAAGATGCTATGGCGCTTATAGTAGGTAAGAGCAATACTAATTTCGATAATAAACCATGGGGGACTTTTTTTAGTGATATTTTTCGTGACCCATCTTCGCAGCTTGTGTTTACTGACAAGCAAAGTGGATTAGTAAAGTCCTTTTCCTTTATCAATAAAGATTTGGCTACAGGCAAAATATTTGCCTTAGATTCCTTGACGGCTGTAATTGATTATGTAAACAGCAACAACAATGCTATAGGGGCTATTTCCTATGCTACCATCAGTGATATGGAAAGTCCAGAGGTGCAGGCTATTCTAAAAAAAGTTAAACTGTTGCGAATAAATATCAGTGATTCATCTGCTACATCAATTGCTGTTACTGCATCTGAGCAGGATATTGCTACAAATCAATACCCGCTCATCCGAACCATAAACTATGTATTACTGAATCCCAAGGAACGAGTTGGTATGGGTTTTGTAAACTACCTGATGAGGAATAGGGGCGCTAAGGTTTTTTTGAAATCAGGACTTATTCCGGCTGTTATGCCTGAACGTGATTTTATATTAAACACAGAGGGGATAGAAGTAAAAAAAGATTAAAATTGCAAACTCAAAAAAAATGAAGAATATGAAAAGAATAATGTTGAGCCTCTCTGTAGCGCTTTTTGTGTTTAATGCACAGGCACAGACTATAGATGATGCTAAAAAGTTTATTGACAATGAATTGTATTTTAAGGCAAAATCAATCCTGCTTAAATTGGCTAAAGATCCTGCGCAGGATAAGAATCTTGTGCATTATTACCTAGGAAATGTATATCTTAAAACTGAAGATAAAGATTCAGCTAAGATTTGCTATTCCGTATTGGGAGACAATAACAAATCTGTTTATGGATACATTGCATTGGGAAGAATCGCATTGCTTAATGGTAATGAGAAAGGGGCAAAGGAATTCTTTGATAAAGCAACAATTGCATCAAAGCTTAAAAATGCAGAAGCACTTTATCAAATAGGGGATGCTTGGTATAAGCCTGAAGTTATTAATTTGAAAGAGGCTATCTACAATTTTGAGGAAGCTTATAAAATTGATGTGAAAAACAGTACTAATATGCTTGCACTCGGTGATGCCTATTTAGATAACAATGAAGGCGGAAAGGCCATGAGTAAATATGAGAGTGCAGCTGACGTGAATAATAAACTTACAATGGCTTTCATCAAGATTGGTCGTTTGAATTTACGTGCCAGAACTTATGATGATGCAATTGCCGCTTTCAAAAAGGCCGTAGAGCTTGAGCCGGAAAATGCAATTGCTCATAAAGAATTAGGTGAGGGCTTCTATCTATCTAAAAAATATGATTTAGCTAAACCTGAGTTGAAGAAATATTTGATGCTCAATAAAGAAGATGTGGATGCGAAAACTCGTTTTGTTGCTTTCCTTTTCCAAATTAAGGAGTACGAACAAGTGATTGCAGAGGGTACAGAAATGATTCAAGAAGATCCTACTAACTTCCTTGTGTTGCGTAGTCTGGCTTTCTCTCATTTCGAACTTAAGCGCTACAAAGATGGATATGAGTATGCTAAAAAGTTTTGGGCGAATGCTAAGCCTGCTAAAATTCGCCCTATTGACTACATATACTCTGCTCGTTTAGCTGCGGCAAATGGAGATACTACTCAGGCAATCAATTACTTCAAAACGGTTCTTGAAACGGAGAAAAACAATGAAGAAATTCTCTCTGAGTATGCAAAAACATTGTGGCAGTCCAAACGATATGCTGAAGCTATTCAGCAGTATAATGCGAAGATTAATCAGTTTGGTGGTACATCATTGGATTATTATTATTTAGGAAGAGCAAATTTTTCAGCTGCAAATTATCTGGCTGCAGATTCAGCTTTTAAGACATTTGCTGATAAAAACCCTACTTCACCTGATGGTTATCTATGGAGGGCAAAATCTTATTCGAGAATTGATCCTGAAATGAAAACAGGTGACGCTTTCCCTCATTATCAGAAATTTATAGAGCTTGCGCAGGCAGACCCTGTTAAGAATAAAAGAAATTTGATAGAAGCATATTCATATATGGCAGCATATTATATGAATGCTAAAGACTCAGAAAATGCAAAAGCAAATTTGGCGAAAGCATCATCTTTAGATCCTAATGATGAATTTGTTATAGAACTCCAGAAAATCATTAAGTAATAAAAAAGCGGCTGAAATTTTCAGCCGCTTTTTTTATTACTACTATGTTACCAACTGACGGCAACCTTTCCTACAGATTGTCTTGATTCCAGATATTCGTGTGCGTTTGAAATTTCACTCACAGGAAATATTTTTCCTGTAACGGGTCTGAATATTCCTTTTTGATATAAATCGAAAACAGCTGTAAAACATCTTTTCAAAACTTCAGGTTTATCATCGGCAATGCGAAGCATGTTTACACCGATTACTGATTTTGATGTCATTAGAAACTGTGCAGGATGATAAATGCCAAAACCAATTGCGCCTTTCAGTTGGGACAGTACGTTGGCAGAGCTCATATCTGCAGCTCCGAAACCAACAATTCTGCCACCAGAAGCCAGTATTTTGAAACCACGCTTGAAATAGCTTGCTCCAACCGAATCAAAAATCACATCAACGCCTTTGTCTAAAGTCTGTTTCATTATTACTTCATCAAACTGTTCTTTGTTGTAGTTGATTACATGATTTACTCCTAAATTTCGTAGCATTTCTACTTTTGTATCTGAGCCAACTGTTGCGAATATTTCACATTTCTTATATTGGCAATATTGAATTAGGGCAGTTCCTACTCCGCCTGCTGCTGCGTGAATTAATACTTTATCACCTTCGTGCAGATTCACCATTTCTGCCGCGCTGAAATATGCTGTGCAATATTGTGTAGCAAGTGCAGTAGCTTCTGCAATATTTATGTTCGCATCCACTTTCATGCAGGCTCTGGCATCGGTGATTGCATATTCTGCGTATCCGCCAAAGCGTGTCATAGCAGCTACTCTGTCGCCAACTTTTATATGCGTAACATCTGCACTCACTTCTGCAACAGTGCCGCAAACATCATAACCGAGTACTGAAGGCAATGGCGGAGCATCACGATACAATCCTTTGCGCGCCATAACATCTGCAAAGTTAAGTCCGAAGCCTTCCACTTTAATTAGCGCCTGACCTGATTGTATTTTCGGTATGGTAACTTCACGGACTTCAAATGCAGTATTTGCAGCTCCTGGTTTGATAAGTGTTAAAGCTTTCATTTTTTAGTTTTAATATGCTCTTGCGAAAATTACACGTTCCTTAGATGGCTTACCTGAATAAATACAAGCACCATTTTCCTGAGGATTATTTAACGGAATACATCTGATTGTTGCTTTCGTAAGTTCTTTTATTTTTTCTTCAGTTTCAGGTGTTCCATCCCAGTGTGCATCAATAAAGCCAGGCTGTTCTATCATTTTAAGAAACTCCTCCCAAGTATTTGCATTGCGAATATGTTGATCGCGGAAAAGCAAAGCCTTCTGATACATGTTTTTCTGAATTTCTTCAAGCAATTCAATTACATGTTGGTCAATAGTTTCTAATGCCTGAGAAGATTTTTCTTTCGTGTCTCTGCGTGCAACTTCTATTGTTCCGTTTTCTATATCGCGTGAGCCAATTGCAAGGCGAATAGGAACTCCTGTCATTTCATATTCTGCAAACTTAAAACCCGGACGCTTTTGATCATCACTGTCGAATTTTACGGTAATTCCGCTTTTTTTCAATGAATCCATTATCGGTTTCATCTTTTCAAAAATCAGATTTAATTGTTCTTCTCCTTTGAAAATAGGAACAATAACAACCTGAAGCGGAGCCAATTTCGGAGGCAGAATTAATCCGTCATCATCGCTGTGCGCCATGATTAATGCGCCAATCAAACGTGTAGAAACGCCCCAGCTTGTAGCCCATACATATTCGAGTTTACCTTCCTTATTCAAAAACTGTACATCAAATGCTTTAGCAAAATTTTGTCCAAGGAAATGAGATGTTCCTGCCTGAAGAGCCTGTCCATCCTGCATCATAGCTTCAATGCAATAGGTTTCCAGTGCGCCTGCAAATCTTTCATTAGCAGTTTTCTTGCCTCTGATTACAGGCAATGCCATAAATTCTTCTGCAAAGTTAGCATATACATCAAGCATTCTTTCTGTCTCTTCAATGGCTTCCTGTGATGTGCTGTGCGCGGTGTGGCCTTCCTGCCATAGAAATTCCGCAGTGCGCAAAAACAATCTTGTACGCATTTCCCAACGTACTACATTCGCCCACTGATTAATCAGCAAAGGTAAATCACGATAGGATTGAATCCAGTTTTTATAAGAATTCCAGATAATTGTTTCTGAGGTAGGGCGAACAATTAATTCTTCTTCCAGCTTTGCATCAGGGTCAACAATTACACCACCTCCATTCGGATCATTCATTAATCGGTAGTGAGTAACCACTGCACATTCTTTAGCAAACCCCTCCACATGAGCCGCTTCTTTACTCAAAAAACTTTTAGGAATAAATAATGGGAAGTATGCATTTACATGTCCTGTTTCTTTGAACTTTGCATCAAGTGCATCGCGCATTTTTTCCCAAATTCCATAGCCATAAGGCTTGATAACCATACAGCCGCGAACACTGGAATAATCTGCTAAACCTCCTTTAAGCACGAGGTCATTGTACCATTGCGAGTAATCTACTTTCTTTGATGTAATTTCTTTTGCCATTGATAAAAAATATTGAAGCGTGAAGATACAATCTTCCCCCTCATTTGGAAGTGCATATAAACAATGCAATTTTCTTGTGTGAATTTCTTAAATCGCAAACAACTGTTAATATTTTTTCAACAATAAAAACTTTGGCATTGCATTTGTTTCAGTGTTAAAAGCAACTAATAAATAGTTGTTTACACTATAGGTAATTAATTTGGTCACAATAAAAAGAATTCAAATGAAAACGCTCCAATCAATACTAGGTTTTATATTCATTAACGCTGCTTTCATAGCTTCTGCGCAAGATGATGTTTATTACAATCCTCAGCAAAATAAAGGAAGTAATCATAAGAGCGATTATCAGAATCAATATGATAATTCGAACAATAACAATTCGAATCAAAATACTACTGCGCCAGCAAATCAAAACAATTACGATTATAAAAATGATGGCTATCAATCCAATCAGGATAATTACTCTCAAAAGAATACAAATAACAGCAATTCAAATAGCACTTACAGCAACAGTAGTTATTCTGATGATGATTACTTTTTTGATGAATGGTCATACTCATCTCGTTTGAGAAGATACTACTATTCCAGCTATGGTTTTGATTATTACAACAATTGGTATGATCCTTTTTATTGGAATCAACCTGTAGTAGTTATTCAAACAGGTTACAGAAATCCTTGGTATTGTAATTGGAGATATGATATGTGCTATTATCAGCCATGGAGATGTAATGTTTGGTCTTATGGCAATTACTATGGTTCCGGTTTTGGTTGGAATGGCTGGGGTGGCGGCTATGGTGGATGGGGCGGTGGTTATAACTATGGATGGGGAAATTATTGGGGTAACCCATACGGTTATGGATATGGTGGCTATGGTTACGGTGGCTATGGAAATGGATATTACAACGGGTATTATAATGGATATAACAATGGATATTACGATGGTTATTATGGAGGTGGTTACTATAACAAACCAAACTATTCATACTCAGGTCCAAGAATAAGGTCTGCATCTTCCGGTAGCAATACTACTGATGGTCAAATCGGAAGAGCTACAGGCAAAACAGGTAAAACAGATGAAACGCCTGTTACTCCTGATGGATTGGTAAGACCAACTCCGGGAAGAGGAACAGTTACAAACACAACTCCTACTTCAGGTCAGCCTTCATCGGCTCCTGTTCAAAGTAAACCGGGACTTGTTGGTGCGCCATCCTCAGATCAAGGCAGACCAATTACGAGACCATCACAACCCGTGCAGACTCCAACTCAAAGTCCGCCAAGAGGTCAATGGGAGAGTAATCCGCAACCTGTAAGACCTACAGAGCCTGTTCAAAATCCAAGGGGACAATGGGAAAGCAATCCTCAGCCGGTGCGACCTATAGAGCCTGCTCAAAGCCCCAGAGGTCAATGGGAGAGTAGTCCTCAGCCTGTTCGCCCGAGTGATTCAAGACCACAACCACAGCAAATAGATCGATCAAATCCTTCTTACAACAATGTTCCGGCTCAAAGGCCACAGCAAGACTATCAGCAAAGTCCTCAAAGAGACTTTTACTCAAGACCTGCTGAACAACAGCGCCCATCAGCGCCTGAACAAATGAACAGACCTCAACAAAGCGCGCCTATGCAACAGGAGCGTCCGCGTCAGGAGATGACAGAGCGACCAGCACCTCGTTCCATGGAATATTCCAGACCGCAGCAACAGATGAATAATTTTGGTGGTGGAAGAGAAATGAGCGCTCCAAGTCCTAGTTTCAATGGTGGTGGCGGAGGAAGAAGTATGCCAAGAGGAAGATAATTAGTTATTAAACATTAGGCTGACTCATGCTCTGGGTCAGCCATTATTTTTAGAAATACGAAATGAAAAATACTATAGCTGCATTTGCTTTGATAACAGGATTAAGTTCATCTGTAATTGCGCAATCCTATCCTCAGGAATTGCTTAAATATTCACTTACAGATATTCAGGGGACAGCGCGATCTATGGGTGCGGGAAATGCGTTTAGCAGTGTGGGTGCTGATTTGTCTTGCAGCGCAACAAATCCTGCAGGACTGGGCTTGTACCGAAGTGCTGAAATTTCAGGTTCTTTGGGAATTTTAGCCAGTTATAATAGTTCAGACTTTTTCAATAGTAATTTAAAATCGCAGCGCATAAATGTATACATGCCACACTTAGGTGGTGTTTTTTCTATTCCTCTTAAAAAGGCAGGAAGTCCAACTAATTTTATTCAATTTGGGTTAACCTACCAAAGGCTTGCAGACTTTAGCAGAATAAGAGAGTATGAAGGATTAAATACATCTAACTCAAAAGTTGATATTTTCTATAATGAAATTATGGCGTCTTCTGCACCAATTACATACGAAAATTTCACACCCGGTTCAGTACAGGCATGGAATACATACTTGGTAGATTCAGCGTATGGTAGTTATTTCAAAAGAGTTTTTGCCCCTGTAAATCAGTCAGGCTATGTGGTAGAAAAAGGAGGCTCAAATGAAATAAATTTCACTGCTTCTGGAAATATAAATGACTTAGTCTATATAGGTGGCGGAATCGGAATTCCTTGGATAAACTATCAAAGAACTACACTACATAGCGAATCTGCGACCTATAATGATTCGATTTATGGTTTTAGAAACTTCAGCCAGTATGATGTTTATAAAGCAAATGGGGTAGGGGTAAATTTTAAATTTGGAGTCATTGTTAAGCCGGTTCCTTTTTGTAGAATAGGCGCATCAGTTCAAACCCCTACATTGGCTTTTAATATTGATGAGACTTCAACTTCATATATGGAATCAGTTTTGAATGGAGGCACTCAGGATTATACTTTTGCATCTGATACTTTTCTTTCAGCACCATACAAATACAAGTTTAACAAACCCCTCAAGGCAACATTCGGAACAAGCTTTTTTATTCAGCAGTATGGTTTTATCTCTGTTGATTATGAGTTGAATGATTATAACCACAACTCATTAACCTTTGATAGGTCTGAAAAAGCGCTTCAGGACTCCTATAACAGAGAAATATCAGGATTATATGGAATTGGTCATACCGTGAGAATAGGAGGCGAGTTTGCTTGGAAAGTGTTGCGAGTAAGGGCAGGTTATAATTTTAGCATCTCTCCATTCAAAGCTGGGCTTGGAGTTAGCGGTTTTGATTTGCAAACTCACATTGCAACAGCAGGAATCGGTTATCGCGGTAGAATATTTTTTGCTGACTTGGCTTATGCCCGAACAATGAGTAAAGATTATTTATCACTCTACAGAGCTTCATCTGATGAGTCTGCACTTAAAAGCAGTTTCAATAACAATCGAATTGTAGTTACAATAGGTGTGAAAATAGGAGGTAAGAAAAATTACTAAACGAGATTTACTTCGGGTTCAATATCTATTCCGAATTTCTCTTTTACAGATTGTTTTATTTCAAGTGCTAGGTTATAAATCTCATTACCTGTAGCATTCCCGTAGTTTACCAGCACCAATGCCTGTGATTTATGAGAGCCAGTATTGCCAAATACTTTTCCCTTCCATCCACACTGCTCAATCAGCCACCCGGCCGGAACTTTCACGCCATTTTCCTGAGGATAATTTGGCATTACAGGATATTTGAGCAATAATTTATCAACCAGATTTTTTGCAACCACAGGATTTTTGAAAAAGCTACCAGCGTTCCCTAATTGTTTAGGATCAGGAAGTTTAGTGCTGCGAATTTTTATTACTGCATCGCTCACAGCTTTGAGAGAAAGTTCATGCACATTCATGTCAGCTAAGGTGCTTTTAATGTCACCATAGTTTACGTTGAAATGAGGGATTTTATTTAGCTTGTATGTAACTGAAGTAATTAAAAACTGATTTTTCAATTTGCGTTTGAAAACACTTTCTCTATAGCCAAATTCGCAATCGCTATTGCTGAAAGAGAATTTATTGCCAGATGAAAGTTCAACTGCTTCCACACTTTCACACAAATCTTTTATTTCAGCTCCATAAGCGCCAATGTTCTGCATGGGTGAAGCGCCAACCAATCCCGGTATCAATGATAAATTCTCAACTCCTGCATAATGATGTTCAATACACCAAAGCACAAAACTATGCCATACTTCTCCTGCGCATACTTTAACTAAAACATAATCTTTTTCATCAAGTACTACTTCAATCCCTTTCAGGGAATTTTTGATTACCAAGCCATCAAAGTCTTTGGTGAAAAGAATATTACTTCCTCCTCCAAGTATCAGATTTGGATTGTTTTGAAAGTATCGAGACATAATTATTTCCTCAATATCATCACTATTTTTCACTTCGGTGAAAAGCTTACAGGATGCATTTATTCCAAATGTATTATAAGTCCTGAGATTAAAGTTTTCTTGTATAGTCATGCAAATAAAAAGCAGAAAATTACTATTTTAAGAGCAAAGGAGAATAAGAATTTTTCTTCGAAATAAATTTCTTTGCCTTCCTGCATTTTTGAAAAATACAAGATATTTTTAAATCAGCAGGGCAATTCTTAGAATGCAGCTACAAAGAAATCCTGCCACTCATTCACATCATTTTTAATCAGTGATTTGAGTTTTACTTTAGCAATGATATAGTTGGTTTGATTTATCGTGTGCTGTTCATCTATTGACTCAAATTCCAGTTTTTCCAGTTGGCTCTTTTCTTTGTATCGTATATAGACATTCAGTACAACATCGTTTGAAAAGGAAATGGACGTATCCGAAAAGTGTTTTTTGTATTCGTATTTGTATTGATAATGGAGTGCTGAAATATCTGCTAATACAGCTGATGCCGTTGGGAAAGCTCCCGCACCTTTGCCATAGAAAAATTGCTTATCTGAAAATGCAGCTTCCAGTTGCACTGCGTTAAACTCATTCTTCACATTGTAAAACATATTTGATGCAACTATGAATTTGGGAATTACATATGCCTTTACCACATTATCTTTTTTGTATGCTCCGGCTATTAGTTTTATGGAAGCATTATTCTTTGCGGCATACTGAAAATCAAAATTACTGACATTAGAAATACCGAAATTGAACACATCTTTTTCATGAACGAACAAACCAAAAGCATGAGCCAGCAGAATGGCGATTTTGTATTTTGGGTCGAATGCCATTACATCCAATCTTGGGTTACTCTCCGCAAAGCCGCTTTTCTGTGCCCCGGCAAGTGCTTCACTATATTCTAAGCCTTCTTCAGACATTTTGGTGAGAATATAATTTGTAGTCCCATTGCAAATGGTCTCAATAGATGTCAGCAAATCATTGTCGTAGTATTCCTCCAGGTTTCTAATGATTGGAATTGAGCCGCAGGCAGCTCCTTCATAAAGCAGCGAAACGCCATGTTCTTTTTGAAGGTCATAAAACTCTTCCAGATGCTCTGCAATCATTTTTTTGTTGGCACTAACTACCGACTTTTTATTTTTCAGAGCGGTCTTTACAATTTCGTATGCTTCATCAGCATTATCGATTAACTCTACAATGATGTCTATATCAGGATTGTTGAGTATGTCATTTTTATCGAACGTAATTAAATTCGAATCAACGTTTCTGGATTTCGATTTATCCTTTACGCATATCTTATTAATAGTAGCATTTATGCTTGTTGTTTGCTTCAATACATTATACAGCCCCTGACCCACTACCCCAAAGCCAAACAGACCTATCTTAATACTTTTGCTCATAGTTATATTGCTAATTCTTTATTTAATATTTCCCCTATTTTTTCTGTTTCAATCAGAAAGCCATCATGTCCATAGACCGAATCAATAACATAGAATTTTGATTGAGGAATATATTCATTCAACGTCTTTTGTTCTGAAACTGGAAAGAGGATGTCTGATGAAATGCCGATGACTACAGTCTTTGCTTTTATTTTTGATAGCGCGTTTTGAATTCCGTCTCTTCCTCTGCCTACATCGTGCGAATCCATTGCTTTGGAAAGCGTATAGTAGGAATCTTTGCTGAATCTGTTCGCAAGTTTTTTGCCCTGATAGCGCATGTAGGAACTTGCCAGATAATTATCTGTTTTATGTTCTTCATCAGTTTGAGTTTGATGAAATGTCTCATAATTTCTGTAAGAAAGCATAGCTATAGCTCTTGCCGTTTCCAGTCCATTTTCCGGATGTTCCAGAGCCATGCGCTGCGCTTCATTAAAAGCAATACCCCAGGGCGAATGTTTGGGACTGGTAGCTATCAAAGCGATTGATTCAAAAAAATCAGGACTATCAATTGCCCATTCCATTACCTGCATACCTCCGAGTGAACCACCAAGGCACAGCTTTATTTTTGCTACACCCAGATGCTTAGCCAAAATTTTGTGGGCTTTTGCGAAGTCTCTGATTGTAACTACAGACTTGATATTATCAAACGAAGAAGGCTCGGAACTTCCGTAACACGAGCCTATGATATTTGCACAAACGATAAAATATTTTTCCGGATTTATCATACAGCCATCCCCAATCAATCCATTCCACCAGTCTGCCACATCAGAATTTGCAGTAAGGGCGTGACAGACCCAAACCACATTGTCTTTTGCGGTATTCAAAGTGCCGTTTGTATGGTATCCAATCTGTAATTTATGAACAACCCCGCCACTTTCCAGAGGCAAATCGGTATCTGTTACCAAAGTCCTCAAACTCATCTTATATTAACTTTAGCTTCTGTAAAATAAAATAGAACTCACAGCCCACACAATAGCCAAATGCTCCTTCGAGTAGTGTACAAACCAACAAAATAGCTGTAGTAGTGTATGCAAATACAGTGAGGTGTAACAGCAGTGCCACGAAAATAATTATAGAAAAAATGAAACCTACTTTAGCTGCAAATTTTTTAGGTGCTGCATCTATGATTTTATCTTTGAAATGAGTGATGTCATTAGTATGCAAGGCAAGATATCTGAGAAGACTATATTTTCTGTCTACAAAACCTCTTACGAAAAAGTCATAAATTAAAAGAGCAAAAATTAATGGTTGGTTAAGTAATATCCCGGCTACCGCCAGAATAGCAACGAAAATCGCCACTATTCTGACTACCGGTTCATTAACCTTAGTTCCATCTACGGGACATGATTGTGCTGTCATAGATAATTTTTTTATGCTGTTGCAGATTTAGGTTCTAAATTTTGTGATTTCAATAATGCTTGTTCTAGATCGGCTTTGATGTCGTCTATGTGCTCATAGCCAACACTTACACGAACCAATCCCGGATTTACACCAGCCTTCAATTGCTCCTCATTTGATAATTGTTCATGAGTAGTAGATGCAGGATGAATAGCTAAAGTTTTAGCATCACCTACGTTGGCAAGATGGCTAATCAATTTCAGATTATCAATTAAAACCTTTGCGGCTTCTTTTCCTCCTTTCACATCAAAGTTTAGCACACCACCAAAACCCCTTTTCAGGTATTTTGTTGCAAGATTGTTGTATTTACTTGATTTTAATCCCGGATAATTTACTTTTTCTACCTCAGGTCTGCCTTCCAGCCAAGTTGCTAATTCTAGTGCATTTTGTGCTATTCTTTCTGCACGCAAAGACAGCGTTTCCAAACCTTGTATCAGTTGGAATGCATTGAATGGAGAGAGCGATGCACCCCAGTCTCTCAATCCTTCTACTCTTGCTCTGATTATAAACTGGATATTTCCGAAAGGACCTTTCGCACCAAAAACATCGTTAAAGATAAGTCCATGATAGCCTTCAGATGGGTCTGTAAATTGAGGGAATTTACCATTACCCCAGTTGTAGTTTCCGGCATCTACTATCACCCCGCCTACTGTAGTTCCATGACCGCCAATCCATTTTGTAGCAGATTCTACCACGATGTTTGCGCCATGCTCAATAGGTTTAAACCAATAACCTCCAGCCCCGAATGTATTATCCACAATCAATGGCAAATCGTGGTCTTTGGCGATTTGAGCAATCTTTTCAAAGTCAGGCACATTGCCTTCAGGATTACCAATAGTTTCCAGATAAATGGCTTTAGTTTTGGAATCAATAAGCGGAATAAATGATTCAGGTTTATCCCCATCTGCAAAGCGCGCTTCAACGCCCAATCGTTTAAATTGAACTTTAAATTGATTGTAGGTGCCACCATAAAGGAATGAGGTACTTACGAAATTATCGCCAGCTTGCAGAATATTGTTCAATGCTATGAACTGTGCTGCCTGTCCGGAACCTACGGCTAGAGCAGCCACACCCCCTTCTAAAGCGGCAATACGTTTTTCAAACACATCATTGGTAGGATTCATGATACGTGTGTATATGTTTCCGAATTGGCGAAGGCCAAAAAGATTTCCGGCATGCTCTGTGTCATCAAACACATACGAGGTGGTTTGATAAATTGGAACGGCCCTTGATTTCGTGGTAGGGTCTACTTCCTGTCCTGCATGTAGTTGAAGTGTTTCGAATTTTAAGTTGCTCATTTTTTTGAAGTTTATTTTGTTTAAAAAATTTAGTTGAGGTCCAGCTTTCTGGTTAAAAAATAATTTACAGGAGTTGTGTTAGTGAGATTGTCATTGATAGGGCATCTTTTCTTTACAGTTTCGATAAGATTATCCACCTCTATGTCGCTGGAATCAGTATCTACTTCGATGTGAACATTCAGTGAAATAAATCCGGCTCTCTCTGCCTCAGAAAATCCGAGAAATTTTCCGGGATTAATATCCCCGTCTATATTGATTTTCAGTTCTTTGATGGTAATGTTTTTTTCTTTTGCTACGAGATTGAATACTACATTTAGGCAGCCTGCATATCCTGCCAGAAGATATTCTACGGGATTTGCTGAAATATCTTTTCCGCCAAGCGTTTCCGGCTCGTCCACGTTTAGTGTAAATTGTCTTGACTGCCCCTGATATAGTGTGGAGTTGATGCTTTTGCCGTTTATAGAGAAGTTTAATGTGCTCATGATTTATGTTTTGTAAGATTCGGTTTTAGTTTTCAGTTTCTTTTTGTTTTTCTCTTGTCCTTGCGGACAATATTTTGTTTTCATTGTTTTCATTTTTGAAAAAAATTAATCGGAGAAAATAAATTGCCATTGGCAAAATCTTCCTGCACTTACTATCGGTAAAATTTTAATAGGAAATGCTGTGTATTACATCATACAACAGCAACAACACATACAAGCCATAGGGCTTTTTGCACTCGAAACAGTATTTGTGTTGTTATTGAACATGTTGCAAATAGAAGCAGGAAATTTTTATTCTCCAAAATTTTTTCGGTAAATATTTTTTTGATTCGGTTTAGATAATGGCTTTAACCGTTGCTATTGCTATATGTTGCTAATTGCTAAAAAAAGAAAAAATATTGCCGCAATAAAAAATCAGACAAGCTCCAACAAGTGTAATGTGTGAATGATACAACTTATAGCCGTAATTGTATAATTGTTATGCTTCAAATCTGAACATCTTTACAGCTGATAAAAAGTTGAAATTTTTCAGCAATTCTCAAAAACAAAATAAAGTATTATGAAAAAGGTATTATTAATGTTAGCAGTAGGTGCATTCATCAGCACTACTATGATTTCTTGAAGTAAA
>CANHIG010000025.1 GCA_947461105.1 Bacteroidota bacterium
CCACAATGTCTGCCTCCACCGTTAATTACAACAGAAACATATCCGTTATTTGCATTAGGAGTCGAAGACAAAGGCACAGTGGGAACAAATCCGCTTCCAGGACCACCTGAAACAATATTGTAAGTTCCGCTTGGAACGATAAATTGGTAGAAACCATCACCATTAGTTGAGGTGCTTAGTTGAAGACCGCCTCCATAGATATAGACATCCTGATTGCTGATTATTGAATCTCCAGCATCAAAAACACCATTTCCGTTTTGGTCAGTGAACGCATAGCCACAAATGGTGTCAGTTCCATTCTGAGGACACTGAGGTATAGTAATAGTTTGCGTATATGAGTTTTGGCAATTACCCCCTGAGATAATCAATTGCACTGTTGCTACTATACCAGGTTGAACCGGAAGCGCCACATTCTGAACATTATTGATAACAATAGGTGTAAGTATTGCCGGTGAACTTATTTGCCATTGAGTAGATGTATAATTACCAATTGAGGAATTATTCAGAAAAATTGAATCACAAGTCATATTGTACGTAAAATAAGCCTGACAACCTGTTGCAGAAATAGAATCACAAGCAGTGGCAGTGCATCCAGATCCATTTGTTATTGTTACACAGTATATAACACCATTTGATAGATTAGTTATCTTTTGTACCGTATCCCCATTACTCCAAGCAAAAGAATATGGTGGGTTTGCAGTTGAATTTGGGAAAGCTTTCAAAGTATCATTACCATTCAAAACAAAAGCATGAGCAATATTGGCCGTGAAATTACTACATTGAGATGTACCGGAAACAACATTTGAGCATGATGAATCAGAACATTGATTTGCATCATAAGCAATAACACATACCTGATTATTAATGTTAGGCAAAGTGACAGTATAGGCAGTATTAGGAGTAGGATTTGCTGGCATTAATTGTCCGTTTACCAACCATTGGTATGATACTGATCCAAATCCACCAACTTGTGAGGCGGTGAGGACTGTTACACCATTTGCATTTGAATTGTCGGTAAAAGCCGTTTGCAAATAACACGTATTAGGTATATTGATTACTGTACAAATACTATCCATACAATAATTCGGAGTTCCCGGAGATGCCCATACCTTCATACATACAGTATAGGTTCCTGAAGTCGTATAATTATGAACAGGATTTGCTGCAGTATCTGTTGCTCCGTCCCCAAATGTCCAATACCTCTGTATGGTATTCCATCCTGGCTGAAGGAAAGATGAGTCCTTGAAATGATATTCAGTTGGAGGAGTACCCGTTGCGTAAGGAGCTCCTTGGAAAGCAGTTATACCACATTGTGCATTAGATTCAATACTATAAGCACCAAATAGTACCGATAGCATCAAGGTTAATAATTTCGTTTTCATAGCAATTGTTTTTTTGTGATTAAATCGTTTCTATGCTTATTGACAGCGTAAAACTAATAATAGATGCAGACAGATTTGAAGTGTTTTATTTTTTCTTACGTGTTCAATTATTTATTAATTGACTCTATTTTACCTTTCATCCAATATCTGTATTTTATAATCTCGCCTTCTTCAATAGCAGGGCTAATATCCTCCTTGATGAAATTTAGCATATCTTTAAATGCTTTTGAAGTGGTTTTAATTCTACCTTCCTCAGAGAGTTGTTCTAAAATCTGCAATACTTTTTTCTCTCTGTAAAACTCCTTTGTATTTAATTCAGTATGCTTTTTCCTTACTTGCTCAGTTCGCTTTTTTAACGATAAAAAATCACCTGATTCATACTGCATGATCAATTCCGCCACTTCTATTTTGAGTCTAAAAGAAGAATCTATCTTTTCATAAGCAGGGCTCACATAAAGTTTCATCAGGTTTCGGACTGCATCATTATACTTCTTAATTTCAAATAGCAGCGTTGCCTTATTCAGAAAGATAAACTGATCATAGTAGTTATTTTTCCTTTTGCGCATCAGCCGCTCAAACTCATCAAGCTTTGACAAAGCCCTGTCAAAATTTGTTTGAGAATAGTTTACTACATAAGAATTAAAAAGGAAGAAAAGATATTTCTCGTATAGCACCTTATCATACTCCTCCATAGCGCCACTCAATAGCTCAACATACTGCAAAGCCTCATGGTACTTTTGATTATAAAATTTAGAATTGATAATATAAATCAACATCTGCAATTTCAACTCATGATTTACACGATCAAACCAACCATTTCCATTAAAATCCTCAAATGATTTTACAGCATATACTTCCAACTCCTTGAAATTATGTTGCTGCACCATTACGCTGCTTATTGCTCTATAGATTCTTGTCTGGAAAGATTTATCTGACTTAGTAGAATCATCCAGAGAAAACTCCTTGGTTGTTCTTTCGAGTATTTTAAGGAGGTCTTTATCCTTTGTATTATAATTCTGCGAAGTCTTTAGCCTGTAATTCAATGCTGCCAAAAGCTGATCCATGTTTCTGATTTTATTCAGCTTCCCGGCATTCTTTGCTCGCTTCTCGATATATACTTCAGGATTTACCTCCATAAAGTCATTAGAAAGCTTAATAAAATTCGCATAAATCAAATCAAGCATCTCCAGGTTTTGAACCTGTACTGCTTTGCGCTCTGCCTTCTTCAAATAGAAAGCCGCTAACGAGTAATGTTGCTTTGCATAAAACAGTTGAAACAAACTAAGGTTCTTATATAGATTGTTTGTCTCGTCTTTATCTGAGTGTTGAACCATGAGAGATAGACCCACATCTTCCTGCAAGCGATTTTTAAGTCTGTAAAAAGGATTTCGGTCTTCTAAAGTATATAGCTTATTAAAAATCTTCCCATCATCCGGATCTTCATTTTTTTTATAAAAATCAAACAACTTAATGTCCTTCCGCTCCATCTTACTTTCACCTGATGCTAAAAACATTTTAAAATGCCTCAGCTCTTCTTTTGACATGGAATCAATAAGTTGTTTTAAAACATCCATTTTGAACAAGTAAGATTTTTTAAAAATAAAAAAGATATTCAATTAATCCATATAACTTTACTTTCAAACACAGGATTATGAGAAAGCTATCATTAATATTACTTACTGCGATAATCACTTTCATCACTACTGAAAACACTTCTGCACAGAAAGGTCTTGGACTGGTGAATGCACAAATTCAGGATACCATAGTGGTCGTTGGTGATACTATGGTCATAACCGGATACATATACAATTATGACAGCACGAATGCATTTTCTGGAAATATAAATTTCAAGCTTAATCTGAATGAAAGAGATATTAATTATGGGGAAGTGGAGATAATTCCTGATACCATGACTTATAACATAGCTCCAATTTCCGGATCGCCATTTAAAGTAAAAATTCCCATTAGTTTACCTGAGTTTCAGGTTGGTCCAAATGTTGTAATCATCTGGCCAATTTCAAACAGAACATTTGAGGATTCTGCAACAAAAATTGTAAATATTGTTTACCCGCTCGGATATAAAGAACTTAAAAACGCAATTGGTTTTTCTGCTGCATTAACCGAAAACGGTTTGGATATTTTTGGAAATGATGCGGAAAAAATAAGGTTTAAGCGAGTAAGAATATACAATATTATTGGCAATTTAATTGCGGAGTCTTCTTTGGAAAAAATCAATGAGGTGCAATTCGAAAACAAGCCAAATCAAATCTACTTGTGTGAATTTCTTTACAATTCAGACAAACGAAAAGTGATGAAACTTATCAGATATTAACCCTGATATTCTCCATATACTGACCTTAAAGTATCGGCAATTTCACCAAGGGTACAATAATTTTCTACAGCGTCAATTACTGATGGCATAATATTTTTATTCTCAATTGCAGCTAATCGAATAGTATTAATTTTCTCTTTTGTAACATCGCTATTCCTAGAAACTCTCAATTTTGCTAACTTCTCTGATTGCTGAATTCTAATACTATCATCAATTTTAAATACCGGAGTGTCATTATGTTTCGACTCAGTAAATTTATTTACACCAACAATCACCTTTTCTCCACGCTCTACTTTCAACTGATATTCATACGAAGACTTGGCTATTTCATCTTGGATATACCTTTGTTCAACTGCCGCCACAGCACCCCCAAGTTTATCTATATGAGTAATATAACTCCATGCTGCAGCTTCAATTTGATCTGTAAGCTCTTCTACAAAATAGGAGCCTGCCAAAGGATCAACCATATCAGTTACGCCACTTTCAAATCCAACAATCTGCTGTGTTCTCAATGCAAGCTTTGCTGCTTGCTCTGTGGGTAGCGAAAGTGCCTCATCGAACCCATTAGTATGAAGAGATTGTGTTCCGCCCAAAACTGCAGAAAGAGCCTGCAAACTAACTCGTACTATATTGTTGTTTGGTTGCTGTGCCGTAAGCGTTGAGCCGCCCGTTTGTGTATGAAAACGAAGCATTTGAGCGCGTGAATCAGTTGCACCAAGCGAATGAGTTATTTTCGCCCACATCCTTCTTGCAGCTCTGAATTTTGCAACCTCTTCGAAAAAATTATTGTGAGCATTGAAGAAAAAAGAAAGTCGTTGACCAAATTGATTTATGTCCAATCCCTTTGCAATAGCTGCTTCGCAATATGCTTTTCCATTAGCCAGGGTGAAAGCTAACTCCTGAACTGCCGTAGAGCCTGCTTCGCGAATGTGGTAGCCAGAGATTGAAATAGTATTCCACTTTGGCACTTCATTATTACAATACTCAAAAATATCTGTGATTATTTTCATAGAAGGCTTTGGAGGATAGATATACGTGCCTCTTGCAGCATACTCCTTTAGAATATCATTCTGGATAGTACCTGATATTCTTTTCAAGTCTGCACCTTGTTGTTTTGCCAATGCAACGTAAAATGCAAGTAGTATATATGCTGTTGAATTAATGGTCATTGAAGTTGAAATATCTTCCAGCTTTATTCCCTTAAAAAGCAATTTCATATCTTCGATAGAATCGATAGCAACCCCCACTTTCCCAACTTCGCCTTCAGAAAGTGCATGGTCAGAATCATATCCTATTTGTGTTGGCAAATCAAATGCAACGCTTAATCCATTTACTCCCTGAGAGAGCAAATAATGATATCGCTTATTACTCTCCTCCGCAGTACTGAAACCCGCATATTGCCTCATAGTCCAAAGACGAGAGCGATACATGCTTTCATGAACGCCCCGTGTAAAAGGAAACTTTCCAGGCTCTTCTGTAGCCCTATCTTTAGGTTCGTAGGTTCGCTGAATTTCAATTCCTGAATCAGTAATGAATTTTTTGTTCATATCGGACATTGCTTATTTTTTATGCTGCAAAATAAAGGTTTTATCGGTTATTTGATGATAATGCGTTGGATGGGAAGGGTATACATCCGGAATAAATAAAAACTCACTACAATCAGCCATCTTGATTATATTCGCCTTTCCAAAAAACATAGTATGAGTCAACATTTGAGCGAACAAGAAATTATTAGAAGAGATAAATTGGCAGAATTGGAAAAGCTTGGAATTAATCCGTATCCACCTGAGCTATTTCATATTTCACATACATCAGAAGAAATTCTAAACACATTTGATGCAGAAAAGAATAATCTTCCTCAAGTAAGTTTTGCGGGTCGTATTATGTCTATCCGTTTAATGGGTAAAGCTGCTTTTGCAGTTTTACAAGATTTATCCGGAAAAATTCAGATTTACGTAGGAAGAGATGCAATTTGTCCCAATGAAGATAAAACGCTGTTTGATGAAATATTTAAGAGGCTACTTGATATTGGTGATATTATAGGTGTTGAAGGAAATGTTTTCAAAACAAAAACAGGAGAAACGTCTATTCACGTTTCTTCCCTAAAGTTACTTTCCAAATCGCTAAGACCGCTTCCTATTGTAAAAGAAAAGGATGGAGAGACCTACGATTCATTTAGCGACCCTGAGTTAAGATTCAGACAGCGATATGTAGATTTAATTGTAAATCCACATGTGAAAGACACCTTCATAAAGCGCTCAATCATGATTCAGACCATTCGTGATTTTTTAAACGGTCACGGAGCTTTAGAAGTAGACACGCCTGTTTTACAAAATATCCCTGGAGGGGCCGCAGCAAAGCCATTTACTACACATCATAATGCATTGGATGTTCCTTTCTATCTTAGAATTGCAAATGAGCTTTATCTAAAAAGGCTTATTGTCGGAGGCTTTGATTGGGTTTATGAATTTAGCCGAAACTTCAGAAATGAAGGAATGGACAGAACGCATAATCCTGAGTTTACTGTTCTCGAGTTTTATGTTGCATACAAAGACTATTTCTGGATGATGGATTTCACAGAGAAAATGATGGAGAAAGTTGCTGTTGTACTTCATGGAACTACAGAAGTTAAAGTAGGAGATACTGTTTTAAACTTTAAGGCACCCTTTAAAAGAATAGCCATATATGATGCCATAAAAGAACACACCGGATTTGATATTACTGGAATGGATGAGGAGCAGCTTAGAGATGTTTGCAAGCAATTGAAAATTGAAACTGATAAATCCATGGGCAAAGGGAAGCTAGTAGATGAAATATTTGGAACAAAATGTGAAGGAAATTTCAAGCAGCCCACTTTCATCATTGACTATCCAATTGAACTTAGTCCTCTTACAAAGAAACACAGAAGTAAAGAAGGCCTTGTAGAAAGATTTGAGCTAATGGTAAATGGAAAAGAAATTGCTAATGCCTACACTGAGCTTAATGACCCGATTGATCAAAGGGCAAGGTTTGAAGAGCAAGTAAAGCTCATGGAAAGAGGTGATGACGAAGCCATGTTTATTGATCATGACTTCTTAAGGGCTTTAGAGTATGGAATGCCTCCTACATCAGGTATTGGCATAGGCATTGATAGGTTAGCGATGTTAATGACAGACAACAGTACTATTCAGGAGGTACTGTTCTTCCCACAAATGAGACCTGAAAAATCAGAATGATAAAATAATTCAGTGTCTTTTACATAATAAGAAAGCCGATGAAATTTTCATCGGCTTTCTTATTATGTTGATTTAAAACTAAATTCTAGTAAGTCCAAAGATCATGCTCAAATTCAAACATCTCTTGCTTGATCTTATCAGATTCAAAAAGTTGATCTATTCCAGTCATATACTCTTGAATCCTGCGATCATGAACGTTTGACTCTTTCATAATATAACTTTGAAACATTCTAGCCTCAAACAAATCTTCCCATGTAAGTCTAACTGCTTCATTCTTGGGATTATACACCTCATGCTTAACCAATAACGGTCTTAAATCAGGATAATATAACCAATACATGGCTAAGTCTCCACCTTCCAAAACTGTACCATCAGATGTTTTATTCAGCCTCATCGGACAAACTCCAATGATCCTACAAATCATAGTTGATGTATTTTCATTGAAAATCCAATCTTCTTTAAGTCTGAATTTGATGACATCTTCAGGATTAAACTTACTTTCGACAACTTTAACTACTTCAAGCTCTGTAAGAACGTCAATAGTATTTACAGAATCAGATCTTACACCAATCTTCTGAACATCTTCTACAGGTAGAACTTGTTTAAACTGATCTGCATTTTCAACATTCGGATCATATACAGTCAATTCACCATTCAAAGCTGCATTATGAATTATTGAAACTAATGGCTCTTGGGGGTATTTGAAAGGAAGATTCATTTTCTCACGAACATCAATCACTCTCCAAATTCTCTTAGCCCAAAACACATCAGCTTCTCGAACAAAATCATAAGGAATAATTTCCTTTTCTTCCTTCAAAATTTTCTGGTATGCGCCATCAAGAGGCTCTTGAGCGAACAAAAGCACTGATGAAAGAACCAAAACCATTGAGACCAAGAACTTATTCATAATTTTCATTTTATAACGTTAGTTTTCTATTAGATGATGGTAAATGCAATCTGCCCTAGTGCTCTGGTAGTTCCGTCCGGACCAACTGCTCTAATATCATCAATAATAAATATATCCCTAGCTTTTGCACGGCTCAAGAATCCAAGCATCTTTTCATTGAATGCCGGACCAGAAGTCTCTTCTCTCGCAGCATCGGCACCTCTTGGCACATAAATCATTGTAAAGCTCTTTACTTGGAATTTAGCATCAAAGTCAAAATTCTCCAAATTAGCTACTACTCCAGACTGAGCTTTTATCGTTCCAGCTGCAACGTTTCCTCCTTTAAGCTTTCCTCCAATTGTAGGAACAGGATCTGGGATTCTCTTCACACGAAGTTCAAATTCTTTAGGCGCTTTTCCACCCTCAACAGAAACTGAAATAGTGGCTTTCCCAACTGTAGTAGCTTTAGCAGTATACTTTCCAGGTCCGTCCTTTTGCAAAGAGCCTCCAGCTCCAGTAATATTTACCTTTGTTTTTTCATCTCCAGAACCAGAAGAAATAGTGAGAGGATTTGGAACACCTATGTATAGTACATTCATTTTATCCAACATTACAGCAGCACCTGCTGGTACACCGACAGTATATTCCAAAGTTCCTTCCGTTTCTTCAAACTCTCCAGCTTTTCTCTTAGGAATTCTTACCAAAGTTTTGAGCTTAACAGTACCTTGAGATGAGGCAACTTGCTCGAAAGTAGCCTTGCCGTCTTTAACAGGAAGCTGACGACCATTAACAAAAATCTCAGGAACAATAGCTGTATTGAATGCTCCAATACCAATCATAGCCTCATACTTATCGCCTACAAGAACATAAGATGATTTTGAGCTAATGATAGGCTCAAACTTATCTAATACTACATTCACTGAAGAAGCTTCCTTAGAAAGTCTATCAAAAACTAAAGCTTCTGCAGCCTTCACATCGTTTTTGAATTTAGACAAAATAGTAATTGCTGCAATCTTTGGAACACCATTGAAATAAGCAGTCTCCCACTTTTTTGCATTTTCTTCATGCTCCGTTTTTGGAATTGCCAAATCGATTGGAACTTCAACTGGATAATTAACCATCAATGATTTTACATCCTTAGAAAAATCTGTTAGCTTTTTTAGTAGCTCAACTCCATTTTTCTTTTCAACCATCGTCAAAGCCGCAGCCTCAAGATCATCATCTTTATCGCTAGCCTTATTGAGTGCAAGAATCTGATCATCTATGAATTTAATCACACCATCAGATTTCGATTGAACCTGACCAGCAATATTCATCAATTCAGCAACCTTTTCAGGTTGATTTTTTCTCTCGCTCTCAATCACCTTGAGAACCTTAGTATTCTTCTCGTCAATCAATATGTTTGACTTGTCAATAGAGCTGTTTACAACTTTAAATGCATTCAAAATCTCTTTAGACACATTCATTGCAAGAAGAGCAGTTAACACGAGATACATCATGTTAATCATCTTCTGTCTAGGGCTCAATTTACCACCTGCCATTTCTTTATAATATTATTGGGTTTATAAAAAGGGTTACAAAGAAAATTATTGAGGTCTCATTGCAGACAAAATATTTCCATATACAGTATTCAAAGCAGAAAGATTTTTATTCAAATCTGCTAACTTATCTTTCAGTACTACAGCCTCATTTGCTGATGCAGTAAGCACTCCGGAAACGGACTCAATACTTGACAAAGATTGAGTTGCAGCAGCAGCAGCAGAAGCAAAGCTTCCTACACTCAATGAAGCAGCTTTTGCATTTGCAGCGAAGTCATTAGTTGCAAGTGAAACATCAGACAAATCAGACATCTTAGAAACATTGTCACTAAGTGAAGACAACCCTTTTCCTAAACTTTCAATCAATTCAGGACCTACTTTGGCTTTTTCAAGCATATTATCTAGTTGCTGAGTAGCAGACAAACTAGAAGTAGCTTTTACCGGAGCAACAGCCGATTCAGATAGAAGTTGAGGGTAAACATTTTCCCAATTGTAGTATTTATCTACGTGTTGTGGTTCAAAAGCAGAGATAACGAAAATCAACACCTCTGTTCCCATCCCGGCAATAAGCATTTGGTTAGCACCAGGCCAGTGCATGATCTTGAAAAGTGCACCTGCAATTACCACGGCAGCACCGAGAGAATATGCATAGTTCAATTTTTTCTTTCCTGATTCCGTTTCAAACATTGATTTTTTTTCTGAAGCCATTTTTTTAGGGTTTTAATTTTGGGGTTAAAAAAGTTGTGTATTTGAATTTGAATTTGATTTTATCTTCTTCCGTTTGCATCTGCAATGTCACGACCGAGGAAGGTAGTAACACATCTGAAGCCTACATAAGATTTTGCTGAATCTGCATACTCCCAATGGCGACTTCCATTCTCTATGTAATACGCTATATCCTTCCAAGAACCACCTCTTACTACTTTTCTTTTAAGTGTTTCCGCTTCATCTTGCTTAGAGTCATATCTAATATCAGGATTCAAATCATGAATAAAAGAATATCCACCTTCGTAATAAGCAGTAGAAGTCCACTCTGCAGCATTACCAGCCATATTATACAACCCATAATCATTTGGCCAATATGCGTCAGCTCTAACAGTATAGAAACCTCCATCTTCAGGATAATTTCCTCTACCTGGTTTAAAGTTGGCCAAAACGCAGCCTTTAGAATTTCTAACATAAGGACCTCCCCATGGATATGGAGCTAATTTTTTACCGCCTCTTGCTGCATATTCCCACTCGTGCTCTGTAGGTAATCTAAAGATATCTCCCATTTGCTCTCCTCTAACTGCTTTGTAGTCCATCCATAATCTTGTTCTCCAAAAGTTAAATGCCTGAGCCTGAGGGAAAGTAACACCTACAACAGGATAATCATCATAAGCAGGATGATGGAAATAATTTCTGGTCATCGGCTCATTATATGAATATGTAAAATCTCTTACCCATACCAAAGTATCAGGATAAATATGTGTCGCTTCTGTTTTGATGAACTCACTTCTGTCTGCTCCTCTATTAGAAGATAATGCAGCCGCTTTGAAATCAATCCACTGATAGGTGTACCATAATTTGCTTACATCAAGTTCTTTTGCACCCCAATATCTTTTTTCAGCCGGTACAAAAAGACCTTCCATCTGCTCATTACCTTCAGTTTTTTTCCAGTCGAGCTTTTGCTTATAGTCGATTTGAGTTTTGCCACTATTAGCATCCTCTTTAGTATGTTCCAAAGCCATATGAGCAACTGAGTCACGAACCCAATTCACAAACTGTCTATATTCATTGTTGGTTATTTCTGTATCATCCATGTAAAACCCGACAATTGAAACTTGTCTGGCACGAGCTACCTGAGCATTATTTACATCCTGATCACTTGGTCCAATATGAAGCACCCCGGTAGGAATATATACCATTCCGTATGGGGTGACTGGATTCCATCTCGGTCTGCTCATTTCGCCCACTAGCTGACCGTTATAACCTCCACTGCATCCAGCCATAATAAGCGCTGCAACAGCAGAGCTAATGCCTAATAACGTTTTGATTTTTTTCATTGGTTCTGTTCCTGTTTTAAATCTTGTTTTAGCCCTTCAATTTTCATGAAGACTGTAAATATAAATTTTTTTATTCTGAAAATTCAAAGCAACCATACACAATTTTTTTACGTCTGTCGCTGTCTTTTGTTTCCATCTATCTTCAAATTGGCTATAAATATCTTGAATTATAATAATATTTTCCTTCTAACTGATTGATTTTAAGTGGAATAGAATAATTTAAACTGATTTCATGAGAGCCTGAATTAAATTTTCTGATGAAAGAAATCCCGACATCGTAACTATAGATTATTTTAAAATTCTTGAAACTAGCCCCTGCAAAAAATGATATTGCATCAATTGAGCGACTACTATACCCTCTAAACGCTGCTCCAACCAGAAAATTGTTATAAACATTTAATAATGTAGACAAATCAAATTGCACTTTTTGAAAATTTGTTCTAACGAGTAAAGATGGTTGGAGATAAAATTTCTTTGTTATTTCAAAATTATAGCCTCCACTTATTATAAGATTTCTATCATGATTGTAGGAAAAGTATTGAGACAATCCACTTACTTTTTGATTAGTATATAGATGATTGACAGAAGCTGATACGAAAAACTTTTTATTCCCAATATATACACCTACAGAAAAATCCGGTGAAAATGAATTGACGAAGGTTTGTGGCAAGTTGGGATCGTTGTGGTTTATAGAAGATCCGTATTCGCCATTAGGTGTAATGATAGCTGATCCATTTAAGCCTAAATTAATGAAACCTACTCCAGCACCAACACCAATATTTACAGAATTAATTCTTTTTTGGAATGCATAATTAACTTGCAAAGCTGTAGTCCTTTGTAGTCCAATCATATCATTTGTCAATGCTAATCCAACTCCTCCCTTTAATACATCTACACTTGAAGACAATGCAACACTTTGGGTAGTAGTAAGCCTATTGGATAGTCCGATATTTTGAAAACGCGCAACAGCTGCCACATCAAGACCAAGATTAGATCCGGCATATGCCGGATTAATAATCAATCGATTTTGCATGTACTGAGTAAACAAAGGATCATTCTGTGAATGCACACTGATATACATCAAGAAAAAAAATCCAACAAGAAAAAAATGATTGTACCTATTTGTCATTGATTCACTAAATGTAGTATTTAATGTTTAATGGCAAAAATCAAATTTACTCGGAAAACTAATTTAGATATTTTTCAATAGCAGCATTTATAGACAATACATCTCCAATTGGTGCCATAACATGAATAGCAAGACTAGCATCGATTACTGCATCAGCAGTGGTTTTGCCATACACAGCTATTCTCAATTTATCTTGTTTAAATTTAGGGAAATTATGAAATAACGCATTCAATCCGGTAGGACTGAATAAAACGAGCATGTCATAATTTTTCAAATTAATTTTCGTCAAATCAAGGGGAACAGTCTTATACATTACCGCTTCTACAAAATCGATTCCATTGTCTTTCATAAACGTAGTGAGCTCTTCTTTGCTTCTTACTTCAGGACAGATGTATAAGAACTTAGTAGAGTCTTTATGTTTCAACATTATATTTTTCAGCTCCTTATTATTTCCTTGATCGCTGTAAAAAACCTTTCTCTTTCTGTACTGTGTATATTTTTGAAGATAAAGTGCAATTGCTTCTGATGTACAAAAAAACTTTGTTTCCTGACTCATCTTTACTCTGAGCTCATCGCACATTCTAAAAAAATGATCAATTGAATTTCTGCTCGTAAAGACGACTCCACTAAAATCAGTTAAGGAAATTTTTTGTTTCCTAAATTCCTTAGTTGTGATTCCTTGAACTTCGATAAAAGGTTGAAAGTGAAATTTGACACCATACTTTTTTTCAATATCGTAGTATGGTGATTTTGGAGCTTCAGGAACTGGATGAGAAACCAATATATTTTTAGCAGGAAATTTATTTTCCTTAGATACTAAAGCAGCATAATCTTTTTGGGGTACAGAAGAAACTACAGCTTCTGTTTTTGATTTTCCTATAGTGGACTTTTTAGAAAATAAAGTAGCAGCACTTTTGCCGGTTGATTTCACATCAGCCTTGTTTATAACAAAAGAGCTGCTACTCGTAGTTTTTTTAGGGATGGCTCTGCTTCTTAGCTTTTTTTTTGCGTAGAAGCTTTTGCCGCAGCCTTTTTAGGAGCTGCTTTTTTAGCAGCCTTCTTAGGAGCTGCTTTTTTAGCCGCTTTCTTAGGAGCTGCTTTTTTAGCCGCTTTCTTAGGAGCTGCTTTTTTAGCCGCTTTCTTAGGAGCTGCTTTTTTAGCCGCTTTCTTAGGAGCTGCTTTCTTAGCTGCTTTTTTAGGAGCCGCTTTTTTAGCTGGTGCTTTTGTTGCCATGTTAAAAAGCAATTTTGGTTAACAATTTGATAAATAGAAATACACTAAGTATTTCTTCAATGCAAATGTAGAGTAAAAAGTGATACAAACTTTTATACATCAAACTCATCGATGTGGATAACCCTCGTAAAACAAAATACGCAAAGAAAAAAACCAAAACAATCAATGTAACAAAAAACAAAACAGAGAAATTATTTTGCGTAATCAAAGTTGATATTATAATGAGTGGGAATATAGATATGCCAACAGTTTGAATAATCATTAATAAATCATGCAAGTAAAATTTTGCTGCTTCATACTCTTCGAATATAAAGCCAAAAACATTTACTGTAATGACTTTGAAGATGATGAAGAATGTGAATAAAAAAATTAAAATGATTGATAATTGAAGTGTATTATATCTGCAATCGTGAAAGAAATATTGAATTGAAAGCGCAGAAATAATTGATGCATTCACTACAAAAACTAAAATCAAAATAAAACTATAGCCTGAAAAAATATTTTGCTTAGTGCGCCCGATTGCATTGGTATTACTCACGTTCAGAACCTGAGTAATAAACTCTTGCGATTCTGTTTTAAAAACATTTTTAAACACTGCTAAAATCAAAAAAGAAATAAATATCCATACATAAATCCAATCACTCGATTTAGTGTGTCGCAAAATTTGAAAATCATTAACGATATTTTTTTGATTACTGCTTATGATTGACGAGGCTCTTTCAGATAAATATTTTGCAGTTAAAAGATATGATGTGTCACCTTTTACCTGCTCTTCAACTATAGAATCAGATAGCACATTCGCTGTTGCTAAAGAATCTCTCAGCTCTTGCGCATTAATTGGGTTGTAACAATTAAAAAGCAACATCATTATCAAATACCTCATACCAGAATTAAAAATAGTTGATGTAACCAAAATGTATCTTTGCGCTTCTAAATGATATTTTCTCATCTTGCCTGCTACCCATTGCATAGCTGATGGCAAACATACCAATTCTTGTTTCAATTGCCGCACCAGCTCCGAAACCGTATGGAACATCAAACGGTCTGTCTTTAAAATTTCTATACTCTTTAACCATAGCACCATTCACAAATGCGAAGAAGAATGCATTTTTTGAAAGCAGGTAACGATACTCCAAATTTGCCATTACATAAAAAGGAGTGAGAATAGATCTATCATCAAAACCCCGAAGCGAAGATGCGCCTCCTATTCTATATAACTCATTATCCGTTATTCGGTCATTAATCTGATATTCGCCATCAATCATTGTTCTGATTGTTTGTCGCTTGCCTATTTTCCAGAATTTATCAAGCATGAAATGAAACTGCATGATAAAAGACTTCAATTTTATGGAATCATACAGAGTTCCAAAAGACTGATTAGCGATTGGGTCATAAAGCCCTGCTATCGAATTATTTCTCTTAAAGCTTTTTAAACCAAATGAGACAGAACCCTTCAGCAGATATCCATCTGTGGGATTAAAGCGATAGTTTAATCTCTGGAGAAAAACTTCCAATGCGAATTGATTAATATTTAAATCAAGATTGGGTGGCAGTTTTCTATTTGCCTTTACATAATTAGTATCTGCATTGAGTATGATTGATATTTGATTTTTAAATGCCCCTTTAATATAATCATTCGCCTGAAGCTGAAACTGAATACCGTAATCTCCATTAAGGTTGAGGAAGGAAGTATCTTTTTTATACAATTCGAATTTTGCATTTATACCTATGGGTAATCCAAACATAAAAGGATAAATCAACTGCACATCCAATGTTTGTGTTTTGGGTTGCAGCTTCTCCCATTTTACCTGAAATTCCTCACCAAGTCCGAAAACACTCACCAGGCGCAACATTGCTTTTCCAGTAATCAACACTTTCTGCCCGGAGCTTCCAGGTAACAATCCAATAAGTAAATCAAATTGATTAGCGCGTCTATCCTTTATAAATATCCTTGCCTTTGCCTTTTCATTTGAAAATTCAATTTCCGATTTCTTAATGGGCTCTGCAAATGGGAGCACATTAATTCGCGCATCAATCTTCCTGGCTGTTTGCTCTCTATAAGGTTTGCCAGGTTTTATGCCCAAATAATTTCTCAGAAAAATGCTTCTTATGCGAGTAGGCGAATCTTTCGAAATTGTATCCCAAACAAATAGCACATTCTTCTCTGCAAAAATTTTCGCCACATAGTTTTGCCCAATAAGTGAGAAACTATCAAGTCTCACAACTGCAAAAGGATAGCCACTGTTCTCATATTCATTTATGAGTTGTTCTTTTAGCCCATTTATCTTCCTCACGGGAATTATCTCATTCTTATTAATGTATTTACTCAGACCAAATTTTGCAATTTCAAAATCAGTCAAATTGCCCCTTTCAAGTCGAATACCCGATACTTTAGCGCCCTGATATGCATGAAGATAAAGCGTATCAGATAAAAAATAGAAAGTATCAACTGATGCACCAATAAAACCCTTCCCCTTCCATTCATCCAATATTGTATTAATAGTACTCTGGATATCCGTAGTATCTTTAAAAAAACGAGGTTTCTCTCTAATTGAAAATGATGTGTTGTCTAAACAGAGAATTTTAATTGGCCACTTTTTTTGGCAATAACCCGACAGTTGCACTAAAAGAATTATAGAAAGAATGCAATATCTCATCATCATAAATCTAATGATTTTACCAAGTATTTTAATTCTGATTCAATTTTCATGAGTGACAATCAATCGCGCTTTAAATTCAAAAATGGCATATTTGCCATGTGGCAGGTATATACATACATATTCCCTTTTGCAAAAAAGCATGCAACTATTGCAACTTTTATTTTGTAACTAATACTACAAGAAAGAAGGATTTGCTCTCTGCATTGATTACCGAAATTGAATTATCTAAAGATTATGCAGCAGGGGAACCAATAAAAACCATCTATATCGGTGGCGGAACTCCATCTCTTTTGAATGTCAATGAACTTAGTTTACTACTAAATGCTATTAATAAGAATCATAAATTAAGCCTGGAGGAGTTTACTATTGAATGCAATCCTGATGACTTATCACTCGAACAACTTAACGCATATAAAGGACTTCAGCATCTCGGTCTTAATAGATTAAGCATTGGTGTTCAATCTTTTTTTGATGATGATTTAAAATTTATGAATCGCGCTCATAATTCCTCTGAAGCTGTAAATTCAATAAAAGCTGCTCAAGATTCAGGATTTGATACACTGACAATAGATTTAATTTATGGAACACCCGGATTGTCGGATGAGAGGTGGTTGCAAAATTTAAATCAGGCGCACAATCTAAAAATAGATCATTTGTCGTGCTACGCATTAACAGTTGAACCTAAAACAAAACTTTTTAAACAGATTAAAGAACAAAAACTGGAGCAACCGAGCAGCGACAAGGCATCTGCGCAATTTGATTTATTGATGCAATTTGCTCGTAACAATGATTTTTTGCATTATGAAATATCGAACTTTGCAAAAAACAATAAACTTGCTGTACACAATACCAATTACTGGAAAGGAGAAAAATATATCGGAATTGGACCTGCTGCTCATTCTTATAATGGTCAATCAAGAAGATGGAATATTTCAAACATCAATTCTTATATCTCCGGCATTGAGCAAAATATAATTCCAGCCGAGGAAGAAACGCTTGGAAGCAACGAAATATTTAATGAGTATATCATGACTTCACTGAGAACAATATTGGGCTGCGAGCTCGATAAGCTTACAGAAACTAACAAATTGCTATTGCTGGAGCAACTAAATACAATAGATAAAAACTGGTACTCTCTTTCAAACAATAAGTTGACACTTACAGACAAAGGCAAACATTTTGCTGATTATATTGCATCCGAATTATTTATGATTTAGCTATGACAAAAATAAAACCTTTCAAAGCATTAAGACCCAAAAGAGAACTCGTTCATAAAGTAGCATCTCTTCCATACGATGTAATGAACACCAAAGAGGCCACTGAAATGAGTAAGGGAAATGAGTTTTCATTTTTGCATGTTAGCAGATCTGAAATTGACTTACCGGAAGGGGTTGATGTTCATTCGCCAAGTGTTTACGAAAAAGCTAAAACCAGTTTTCAATCATTTATTGAGCGCGGTGTATTATTTCAGGAAAAAAAGGAATGCTATTATATATACTCACAAACAATGACTGGAAGGACTCAAACCGGCATTGTAGCTTGCTCTTCCATTGATGATTATTTTAATAATATTATCAAGAAACATGAGTTTACCCGTCCGGAAAAGGAGCAAGACAGAATAGAACACATGGAAGCGCTACAAGCTCATGTAGGCCCTATTTTTCTAACTTTCAAATCGAATCCGCTAATTGACTCACTCATTAGCAAGACCATTACAAAAGATGCTGAATATTCTTTTGAAACTGAAGATGGTATTAAGCACCAAGTATGGATCATAGATAATGAACAAGATATTAATCAGCTTACTTCCTTATTTGAGCATGAGGTTCCCTACACATACATAGCAGATGGCCATCACCGCACGGCATCTGCTGCTAAGGTAGGCTTGAAATTACGCGAAGAAAATAATGAACCCTCAGCTGAATACAACTTCTTCCTTAGTGTACTTTTCCCTTCTGAGCAACTTGCCATTATGGATTACAATAGAGCTGTAAAAGACCTGAATGGCTTAACAAAAAAAACCTTGATAGAAAAAATAAAAGATCGTTTTGATATAACTTTAGTTGATTTTACTGAGGCAAAGCCTAATCAGCTTCATCAATTTGCCATGTACATTGATAAAAGTTGGTATCGTCTAACTGCAAGAGAAAACATTATAAAACATGACCCAATAGGAATATTAGATGTAAGTATTTTACAAGACAACATTCTATCTCCACTGCTCGGGATACATGATCCGAGAACCGATAACAGGATTGATTTTATTGGCGGGATAAGAGGTTTAGAAGCGTTGCGAAACAGAGTGGATAGTGGAGAAATGGCAATTGCCTTTGCGCTTTTCCCGGTATCTATAGAACAACTGATGAACATTGCAGACTCTAATAATGTAATGCCTCCAAAGTCAACATGGTTTGAACCAAAACTTAGAGACGGATTATTTTGTCACTTATTCTAAATTGAGTGAGGTTCGAATTGCTGAAGCTATTTCTTCCATCTTCTCACGAGGCACAGTCAGCTTAGGGTCTGAAAAATTAATTGCACCTGAGGTAAGAGGAATTAAATGAACATGGGCATGGGGCACCTCCAAACCCACAACTGCTATTCCTATTCTTTTACATGGAACCACTTTTTCAATAGCAAGCGCAATTTTTTTTGAAGCAGTCATCAAGCCGTTGTAGGTGTTTTCATCCAAATCAAAAATGTAATCAACCTCCTTTTTGGGTACTACTAAGGCATGACCCAGACTCAGTGGACTAATATCTAAAAACGAATAAAAATGTTCGTCCTCATATATTTTATAAGATGGGATTTCTCCGGCTATTATTTTTGAAAAGATAGAAGCCATAATATCAAATTGAAATACCAAGCAATTCTAATTCCATAGGTCCGGCAGGTGTTTGAGCAACAGCCATGTCGCCAACCTTTTTTCCCAATAAAGCTTTCCCAATAGGAGAAGAAACAGAGATTCTGCCAACCTTAATGTCCGCTTCTGCCTCACTTACAATAGTGAACTCCTGTTTTTTATTCAGCTTTTTATTCATTACCTGCACTTTGGATAAAATACCAACTTTAGAAATATCAAGTTTAGTTTCATCAATAATTCGTGCTGTCGCAAACTGATTTTCGAGAACGGCTATTTTTGCTTCTAAATGAGACATCTCTTCTCTGGCTGCGTGATATTCTGCATTCTCAGATAAGTCCCCTTTCTCTCTTGCTTCTGCAATAGCTTTAGATACTTCAGGTCGCTTTACCGTTTTCAAATGCTTTAGTTCCTTTTCTAAGGCATCATATCCTACTTTTGTCATGTAATGTATGTCGCTCATATCGTTAGTTTTATTAGAAACATTAAAAGTCAAAAGACGTCCTGACGGACGTCTTTTATTTTCGAAATTAAAATTGATTTATGAATGTAGCAATATTAATTGCTTTCAGTCTCAGTATTTTCCTGATTCTTTTTCTTTCCTTTCTTTTTAGATTTTTTCTCCTCAGAGGAGCTGGAACTACTTCCGGCATCTGCATCTTTATTAGACTTAGGTGTACCTAAATTGAACCTCAAGCCAACGGTATGCGTCCCCTGAAACTTAGTATTAAGACTTGTCATTCTGTAGCCGTAGTCAATTCCAATACCACCGCCTGTTCCATCTTTTTTGAAAGGAACATTTACACTCATGCCAGCTGCAAAACCATTATATGCCGTGAGACGAGTAGCTTGTTTGAAAATCCCTTTTTCCATTCTGTATGCAGTGCGGAGCATGAAAATCTCTTTAAATGCAAACTCTAAGCCAGTCCCATAGTTATCGTTGCCATAAGCGTTTGCAGTAAACTGCGCCATAGGAGTTAAACGAAAATTCTGGGTGTATTTTTTTGGCGCAACTTCAATCTTGTTTCCAAAATAAATATCATAAGCAGCTCCAATATTCAGCTGAATAGGTAGTTCAAACTTATTTGACTTTCTATCTACTTGCAAAGAATATCCTCCATCAGTTGTGCCATCAATTGAAAACCCATCTCCTCTCAATCTCATTGGAGTTCCTATATTTCTTAAAGAGACACCAAAATGAAAATTCTCTTTTTTCCCGGTGGTATATTGAAGACCGGCATCAAAACTAAATCCAGTAGCACTAATATTTTGAATGCCTTCGTTAAGCAATCTGACAGTTACCCCGCCAGTGATTACATTATCTCCGGTTAGACTAGTAGAACCTAATGCAAAGTTTTTAGCATAACTAATACCTATATTAAAAAACGTTGGAGAAAACTGACCAACACCTCCTTCAGGAGAGCTCACAGTAGTTCGCTCAATCTTTCCAAAGTTTACTGCGTTCACAGATACTGAAAACGCGTTTGATTTGATGCGTTGTGATAATCCACCCTGGATTATGCTCACACCTGCACCGCTCAACCAAGAAGTATAGGATGCAATTACTTCCGTGCTTTTCGTATAGGCTAATCCCGCAGGATTAAGTCTTTCAGCTTCCAAGCCCTTTATAGAAGCACAATTTAGCCCCCATAAACCCGCAGTTCTTGCGTACCCATTCATATTCAATTCCAGTGCTCCGGCCTCACCCCTTCTATCAGGGTTTCCGGCAAAACTTTGTAATGCTACTGCAACTATTGATAACGAACCTAAAAGTTTTCTCATTTGTATGAAATTTTGAGTGTACTGCATTTGTTTTTTACCTTATCTATAATCATTTAGAAGTTCGAAATATCTGTTGGTCTCATCGCACCAAACCATTTCAAAACTTTGGTGCCAATTCCCGGAGCATCAATCTCAAAAAGATAAACTCCGCTGGAAACAGGAACATTTTTATCATTTTTCAAATCCCACTCTGCTGTGTTATCCAAATTCGCCTTCTTAACCTCCGCACCATCTGAAATTTCTATTAACTGACCAGTAGCAGGATCCGGATTTTTTGTATCAATCGAACGTTTCACTGTTTTAATGAGTGTACCATCCAAAGAATAAATATTGATACTACAGTTGTTAGGGAGGTTTGTAATCTTCACACGTGTATCTGAACCCGTTTTTTCATAAGCAGAATAAGCTAAATATGGATTTGGTACAATTCTTATCAAATCCAAAGCTGATTTTGCTACATCCTTTTGTTCAGATTTAGCTCCAAGTCCTTTTGTACTAAACTGATATCTAGGGAGACTTGTTCCGGAAGCATTAGTAGTATAAGGAAGAAACGGAGTTGCAACTCTGATACTTACTGCTACTTCACTTGGTATCAAGCCATCAGCTAAAGCATTCAGCTTATATCCCGATGTCAAATACGGAATTGAAGTGTACATGATTTGCTTGTACAAATCTCTGTATGCAGTAGGATAGCTAATATTACAGTTTGTAGAGATTTTATCAAAATATTTAAGCAAAGTATCGCGCATAGCAACACCTTCATCATAAGGAGTCTCCATCACATAAATAAAATGCTTTCCTCCAAAGTACGGCAATTTTGGAATAGTACCTCCGGCATCTAGAACATCGTAGTCCTGATCTGTCGGATTCCAAATCATATCCCTACCATTCTGACTACCCCATTCTGATGCCTCACCAAAAGCAATATTCAATCTTTGTCCGGTCTCAACATTAATTGCATAGCCCGGGAACCATGATCTTCCTGTATCTTCCACCCCAGTGATTGGGTCATACAGTGTATTGCCATCTTTGTCTTTTGAGAAAGCCATACGTATCTGTCCTTTTCTAGAAGGTTTGCCATTTTTGGATATATCACCTCCTTGATTAGTACCCTCCTGTTCCCCTGTTTCAAATACAATACACTGCGACCATTTAGATTTATCAGGAGTCAAAACTATATCAACGCTTTGCAATCTATCCAAGGTGTTTTCAGGTGGAATTTGCTGACAGAACTTATCCCATTTAAATCCCGGACCATAAACAGCTACAGGTGTAGCGGTGTTGGCAGGATTTCCAACTAAATTGTAATTTGCAGCTAAGCAATATGGCGCCCATGTTCCTCCAGCAATTTTCTCAAAAATCTTATCAGGATCAGTTAGCACATCTGTTCCGGAGTTTTTATAATAGTTATCATCAAATACTTCAGCTAATGGGTCAGGATTAGTTGCTGCTTTAGGAAGGCGGTATTTTCCGGCCCTGATCCAGTTAGAGGCAGCAGCTTGACCATTATCAGCAATAAAGCTCAACCATTTTTTATTAGGATCTTCATAGGTAATATTTCCACTCAAGAAATTATATACCGGTCTATTGGTTAATTGGTTTTGGTAAATTGGAGTTGGCTTACCTAAAGACAAAGAAAAACCATAGTTAATTTTTTCTGTAGGTGCATCAAAAGATATTACTTGCTCGTAAGGCACATCCATATTTCTCTCAGATTGAATTACACGGTTATTTGTAATATCCTGTAATTCCCACCATGCCTGATCGCTAAATGTGAACCCATTAAACGGAACTGTATCTTTCACGCTCAATTCAAAATCTGCTTCCTGAAGCGCAATTGGATCTATAATTTTAAAACCAATTGGATCGAATTTAGTTTTGTAAAATAAGGTGTCAGTCTTGAAAGACAATGAACCCATTATTCTATCAATAGTTTCCTTAGTGATATTGATAGCATTTCCTCCATTACCTTGTCCTTCAATTCTATTTACTGCTACAGCATCTCCAAATTTGGAATTCATAACGGTACCATCATTTCTGGATTCCACTTTATGAGGTATCGCTGAATAGTTTTTAACGTTTTGTCTACTAATCAAAAACTGAGTTTGCTGACCTCCTGCTGAAGGATTTGTTGCATCAAACTGTTTAAAGTTGTTGGTAGCATAAGCTACTGCAGCAAAATAATATGTTCTGTTGTTGATTAAATCCTTGTTGTCATTGAAAGCATCTGTTTTCACAACAAAAGAGTGCTCAATTCCGGAATCAGTAAATTTAGTTGTTCTGAATTTCGGCAAAAGGATACCTAATATCGGATCTTTCTCAAATTTAAAATTGATAAAAGAAAACGTTCCGTCCTTCACATCATAATATCCAATCAATTTTGCTTTGTTAGGGTCAATATCTTGAATGTTATCATTCAAATCCGAAGATTGAACACTTTCATTTGCTAGCTGATAAATTTTATATCCTTGAAACTTGTAGGTAGAATCCATTCCTGGAACATAACCAGTCTGAGTCAATATTGCAGGGTCAAACTGTCTGTATGTTTCACCATAGTTATTGTATCTTTTTTCGTTTACCAAACTTATGATGAGTTCTTTGTCTAATTCCCGAATTTGAAGTGTTGGAGCATCAGGTCCTGCAATCACTTTAAAGCCACTGTTAAATAATGCCTGCGCTTTATCATCAGCAGGGCCTATGACACTCTTAAAGCTTGGGCACAGTCCTGTTCCACCTTTAGGTTGCACAAAAACAGCTCCTATAGTTATTCGCTCTGACGCATTTGGCAAGAATGTAAAAGGACCCGAAGTTAGCAACATCCTTCTGTCATCATAAGGAATAGCAGCTCCGGTTTGTTGGTTACACTCACTCCACTGAGTTGCATTTGAAGGATCTCCCGGATAGCAATATTTAGTAGGCACTGACCCACCATAAGCATTTCCACCATAAGAGAAAAATGAGCCATCTTTCCATAAACCTTTCATGTATCCTCTGTATTGAGCAGCTGATGTTGGATCTGTTTGAGGTCCTGATGCTCCGTTATTAAAGTAGTTGAAAGATGAAAGACCTAACTCCTTTCCATTAGTATCAATTGGTCCCTCAAAATAATCTAAACCCAACATAGGCACCTCAGTACCATAACCCGAAACTCCCGTTCCGCAACCATCCGGGTCAGTAGTTCTACCATTGTACACAACGCCCAAACTACGAGAGGTATCGCAACCTACCCTGTCATCATTATAGCAACCTAAGTCTGTATCCACGAACTGAGACATGTAGGTTTCATTTATAGTAGAACCAGACTTATTAACGATATCATAGGTGTAAAAAGTCATACTATTAATCTCATCCGCTGTTGCAAATGCAAAAGCCAATGCATTTACCTGAACTCCCAATGGCTGAGAGCTGGTTTCATTGTGCACATTTCCTTTATCATTAAATACCCAAAATACCATTTGGTCTGCATACGACTGGGTGTTATTTTTGATTACAGGAAAATCTCCTTTAACCGGATCGTAAATTCCATCAGCATCATTATCATAAAATGGAGCAAGGTTTTGATTCATGTCATATCCTCTGGAAACCAAGTATGGATTTCCTTTTCCTGGCCACAAAAGAATTGATTGCGGAACATCGCTTTGCGTAATGGTTCCTGACCCAAATTTTGATTGTAATTCAGATATATCAGCACCTAACACATTAAAGTGCTTATCCCACAGATTACAAGTAGCTTGAGTTATGTTTCCCGAATTGTCAAGCGGACCTGTGTAGAAGTCTGAAGTACCTTGTCTGAATCGCTGACCGGCAAGTTTAAGATTCCCAGCAGCATCAAGACCTGAAATCCAAATAGCACCAGCAAAGATTGCATGAGTACCAACCGCTGATCCGTCACCACTTTTAGGCACTTCATATTTAGCTCTGTCAAAATCCCACCATAAGTCACCGGCAGCTAGAAGTCTACATCTTACAGCATTGATATCTAGCACTGCCTGAGAAATAGGAATTCTGCAATCCCCAGCCTCATCTTTATATGATGCAGGCACAGATGGCTTCTTAGCATTTGATGAACCGACAACTGCAAATAGCTCTTGCTGAAAAAACAAGGAAACTAAGGTTGTGATAAGGAATAATCTTTTCATCTGAATAGGTTTACTTTTTTTACAAATCATTATCTTCATTAGGCATTCAAAGTTAAAGTATTGTCACTTGAAGCTTCAATCAGATTGGTCATTTTATGGTCATTATTTATTTTAAAAATTAAATGAAGCTCCTAAATATATTCTCCTTGGAAGACTATAATTACTTGGATCATTTACGACTGCTCTATACAAATCCCTGTATGATTGCGGGTTAGAAACGCCCTGAATTTGTATTTGTTTCACAGGAGCATCCAAATAACCATCATCATTAGGATTGCCAGTGTAGCGATATACGTTGATAACATTTGCAGTATTAAATAGATTCTGTATCCAAACAAAAACAGCGAAGTATAATTTCTTAGGATCTTTGTCATCTCCTTTTCTTCCTACTGTAACAGCAAAGTCTTTATTTACGCGAAGATCTGCTCTTAATGACCAAGGAAGTCTTGGTCCATTGAG
>CANHIG010000026.1 GCA_947461105.1 Bacteroidota bacterium
CATCTCTGGGAACATCAAATGAAGTGCTAATCAAAGGAAAAGTGTCTGAGGTATGCCAAAAGAAAGGCTGCTGGATGTATGTAGATAATGGAGCAGGCGGAAATGTTAGAATCCGTTTTAAGGATTATGCCTTTTTTGTACCAATTAATGTTACTAAATGGACAGTATATGCAAAAGGAACTGCTTACTTTGATACCACCTCGGTAAATATGCTAAAACACTACGCTGAGGATGCAAAAAAATCGAAATCGGAAATAGATGCCATCACCCAACCTCTATTGGAGCTCTGTTTTACAGCTAAAGGCGTACTTTTTGAGAAAAAAAGCAAGTCTCAGTTTGAAAAATAAAAAAGCATTCTATATTTGCAGCTCACTTTTAAAGTGAAGGAGGATTCCGTAGCTCAGTTGGTAGAGCAATACACTTTTAATGTATGGGTCCTGGGTTCGAATCCCAGCGGGATCACAGAGATATAAAAGGCTGTTTCAGAAATGAAAACAGCCTTTTTTTTATGAAAAAACAAGATGAAATTTCAGACATTATTAATTATCGTATTCATTATAGCTGCATCTTGTAATAGAAGCGGAAAAGAAATCACTGAAGTCTATCAAGCTCAAGATACCCTGAGCTATCAATACAAAAAGATATACCGCTTTGCAGTAAAAAACAATGATACCACATACATCTCAATCAGCTACCCTGAAATAAGTGAAAAATCTGTCTTTGCAGATTCTGTAAAAAATAATATTGAAAAGCTAATTACATCAAACGATAAACGAATACTGAGTCTGGAAGCTTATGCAGACAGTTTTATTAAAAGCTATACTGATTTTCTTGCTGACTTTGATGACTATACTCAATTCTGGTATCAGGAAATTGATGTTCAGATAAAAACGAATACGACAAACCATTTATCCATTGAAACATCTTCTGATGGATTTACTGGCGGGGCACATGGCAACAGCATTGTAATATATTCCAACTTTGATATGAAAACGGCTAAACCTAAACTTGTTACTTTCGAAGATGTTTTTGAACACAATAGCAAAGCACAACTCAATAAAATTGCAGAACCCATCTTCAGGAATGAACAACAGATTCCTGATTTAATATCATTAGATGAAGCTAGCTATTTCGTTTTTGATGAAAGTAAAATAGAGAAGTTTGAAATTACCAATAACTTTTTGCTGGAGCGAGAAGGTATCAGATTCTTTTTCAACGATTATGAAATAGCTCCTCATGTGGTTTTGGTCCATCACAACTATTTATTCCTTACCATAAACTACATGGAATCCTGAAGCAAGATTTTGTTCTGTAACAGTCAAATAAAGCTGAATCTCTCTTATTAGTCTCAGGAAGTTAGTAGATTGCTGATACATAATTACGCAGTATGATAAGCCTAAAAAATATTCAAACAGAAATCGATACAGGTTTTCTATATCAGGTTCTTGCAGATAATGAAGCAGATGAGAATGTAGCTAAGGTATTTCAGCAAATGAGCGAGATAGAACACGGACATGCACTTGCTTTCATGCAAAAGAACAATCTGGATATATCTAAGTTTCCTCCGCCCTCTAACAGAGCAAAAATCCTAAAACTTATAGGAAAAGTATTTGGCTATGATTACGTTTTAGGTGTTCTTTTAGATACTGAAAAGAGTATGTCTTCATCGGTATTAAATGCAAGACAAAAATCAAATTCAGCGATTTCAATTTCAGATACCGTTCACGTTACTATTCTCAAAAACATCCTGAATAAAAACTCGAATGTATCAGGTTCAAATCTCGCCCGCTTTGAAAAGCGGCACAGGTCTGTTGGTGGCAATGCATTGAGAGCAGCAGTTCTTGGTGGAAATGATGGTTTGGTATCAAATTTTAGTTTAGTAATGGGTATTGCCGGAGCGACTAATGGGCAGAAAGAGGTGCTGCTAACAGGATTGGCGGGATTATTGGCCGGAGCCCTATCAATGGCATTAGGAGAATGGATTTCTGTAAAGAGTTCTCAGGAACTTTATGAAAACCAAATGCAACTGGAAATGGATGAGCTGGAAACAAACCCGGAAGGCGAAGAAAAAGAATTAGCGCTTATTTATATCACCAAAGGTATTCCCGAAGAACAAGCCAGAGCAATGGCAAAAGAAATTATTTCAAATAAAGATCATGCACACGAAATATTGATTAAGGAAGAATTGGGTATCAATCCTGAAGATTTAAAAGGCTCTGCAATAGAAGCTGCATTGGCATCCTTTCTTCTTTTTGCTATAGGTGCTATTATTCCTGTTATTCCGTTTTTCTTTTTATCAGGAATGACTGCTGTGATTATCAGTACTGTATTAAGTGCCTTAGGACTGTTTTTAATTGGGTCAATTATTACTCTCTTTACCGGAAAAAGCGTGTGGTTTTCAGGTCTCAGACAAGTACTTTTTGGACTTGCAGCAGCAGCTATAACATTTGGGATAGGAAAATTAATCGGAGTTTCAATCGGAGGATAAAACCATTAAAATCCGGTGATGGCAATTACACAAGACTTATTAAATGGCGCTGGATTTGTAGCAGATGGATGCTGTATAGTTACAAAATAGGTTTTACCATCGGGAGCAAACATATTACCAGTAGTTTCACAGCCTTCAGGTGCCATCATAAATCTTTGTAAGTCATTTAAAGTAGGTTTCTTAATTGATAAATCAAGGAAGTAAACTTCATTATACGTTTCTCCTTTTCCAGCCACCAATGAACTTGAGCTTCCATTTTTATTTCCGTGTGTATCTTCACTTATAACCAAATAGTCTTTGCCTTTTATCTCAACGGCAGTCATAGCATCCGGACTACTGAAACACATGTTGGAGTTATCGGGATTTATACCTCCGTTAAGCAAAACCCGAATTTTATTTGTCTTTAAATCTAACTCGAGAATTCTTCCAAATGGATCTTTATAATGATTTCCATCCAGACTACATAGCTCTTTCAAATGCTTTGCTGGTTTACCTCCGCTCTTTATCTCATCAATAAAATCAAACTCGTTTGATCCGCTCTCGCTGATATAAAGTTTATCGCCCACAGCCTCCATCCATTCATGGCTTATAAACATTGACGCTCCTTTCCTAACCGCAACATCGATTGCATTCATAAGCGAATCTTCCTGCATAGCAAGTGCTATCCAGCTTCCACTCTCACCATCTTCGCTTTGGCTAAATGCAAAAAGCTGTCCAGTTGAAAAATCATTTTTGTTTTCAGCTACGAATTTGAAAATGATGGACGGCTTTTCATCTGCACTGATATAAATCGTTTTCCCATCGGGCATCACCTGAGCATCCTCATGGCGAAATCTTCCGAAACTTTTAATCTTCCGAATAGCCATATGGGTCAATGGATTTACTTCTATCATCCAACCATAATTCAAATATTTCTTCTTCCCTTCAAAATCAGAGGTATCAGTTATTCCAAACCTCGAAAAAATCTCCGCATTACTCATGGGAAATTCCTCTTCAGTGGTAATGATATTTCCATTTGGTAAAAGTGTACCTCCGCAATTACGAAAAGTTTCTCCTACTGATGAAAAATCAACAGCATAGAAATCTCCAATTACTTTCCACACTCCATTGCTTTTTTTGACCTCAAAAACAGTTCCCCCTCCCCCATCACCCAAAATTTTATTTGGCTTATGCTCTTCATGATTTACATAAAGAAAGCCGTGTTCACTTGAGTTTTCAATAGGAATATAAACTATCATATCATGACTTCCTTTTGATGGAGCATGCAATCCTGAATTTGTAGTTACCGTATCGCCCTCGCTAAAAAGCACAGTATACTTGAAGCCATCAGGAATTGTAACGGTGCGATTGTTGTAATCAATTTTTACAGGATTAAAAAGTGACAAACTTTTACCAGCCTTCTTATTGCAACTAATTATAAATGGTAAAAGAATCAATGAAACAAGCTTTTTCATGCGATATGTTTTATCTGATTTTGATAATTGAGATACTAAGAATAAATGAATCGACTTTAAAATTGAAGTATATGAAATTATCAAATTGTTATGATAGAATAACACCATCAATCTTTTGCAAAAGCTACAGACCACTTATCCTTATTTTCCCAGTCGGGTTGTTCTGTTTTGCAGTAAACAAAATCATTGATAACTAAATAGTCCATCTCAGTACTCATAAAGCACCTGTATGCATCATGAGGGGTGCAAACGATAGGCTCTCCTCTTACATTAAAGCTGGTGTTTACAAGCAACCCATAACCTGTTTGTTGCTTAAATGCATTGATTAAACTCCAATACCTTGAATTTGTATCCTGATGAACTGTTTGAATACGCGCAGAAAAATCAAGATGGGTAACAGATTGCAAATCGCTTCGCTTACAATACAGTTTATCCCATAAGGACATATCTTGATAATTTGACGGCAATTTCTCCCTTCTGTTCTCATTTACAGGAGCCACAATGAGCATATATGGCGAAGCTGCATTTAATTCAAAATATTGCTGCACATCTTCTGCCAGTACCGAAGGCGCAAATGGGCGGAACCCTTCGCGATACTTGATTTTCAAGTTCAACTTTTTCTGCATTTCCATATTGCGTGCATCTCCTAAAATGCTTCTGTTTCCTAATGCTCTTGGTCCAAATTCCATGCGTCCCTGAAACCAACCTATAACATTACCTGACGCGATTTTATCCGCAATAAACTGAGAGAGCTCATTAAAATCTTCATATTTCTGATATACCGCTTTTACTTTCCTACTCATCATTTCTACTTCTCTATCTGAGTATTCGGGGCCAAGATATGAGCCTGACATGGAATCACTTTTGCCATCCACAATTCGCTCCTCGTTGAAGTATATATATGAAGCAGATAATGCGGCTCCCAATGCACCGCCTGCATCTCCTGCTGCCGGCTGTATATATATGTTTTTGAAAATTGCTTCCTTTAATAGTTTGCCATTCGCCACACAATTCAGTGCAACACCACCTGCCATACAAAGATTATCGGCTCCTGTAATTCGCTTAGCTTCCAGTGCCATTTTAATTACGATCTCTTCTGTCACTTTTTGAATAGCCAGTGCCAAATCGCAATGTTGCTGGAGAATTTCCCCTTCAGCTTCCCTGCGAGGAAATCCAAATATTTTTTCCCATTTACTATCCTTGGCCATGCGCAAGCCTGTGGCATAATTAAAGTAATCCTGGTTCAACCAAATAGAACCATCTTGTTTTATATCAACAAGATATTGCTTGATTTGGTCTATAAACTTTGAAACATTTGTGGAATCAGTATTGCCGTATGGAGCCAATCCCATCAACTTATACTCACCCGAATTCACTGTAAACCCAAGATAATAAGTGAACGCACTATAGAGCAATCCCACGGAATGAGGAAAATTCATTTCCTTGAGTATTGTAATGTTATTCCCTTCCCCCAATCCAATGGAGGCCGTACACCATTCGCCCACCCCATCAATAGTCAATACTGCTGCTTTCTGAAACGGAGACGGAAAAAAGGCACTGGAAGCATGTGACAAATGGTGTTCAGGAAAAAGCAATTTCACTTTCTTTCTATCATATTCACCTACGTTTTTCAGTTCATCGAATATGAGTTTCTTTAAAAATATCTTTTCATTCAGCCATACCGGAATTGCTTTGAGGAATGAGACCAATCCTCTAGGTGCAAAAGCATAATAGGTTTCGAGCAGGCGCTCAAATTTGAGCAAGGGCTTATCATAGAAAACTATGGCATCTAATTCATCAATATCTAAACCGGCTTCTTCAAGGCAATATTTGATCGCATTAACCGGAAAATCGGGCGTATGCTTTACCCTGGTAAAACGCTCTTCCTGAGCAGCAGCAATGATTTTTCCTCCACAGATTATAGCAGCTGCAGAGTCATGATAAAATGCTGATATGCCTAAGATTTTTTTCATTGAAAATTAGCCCTTTCTATATGAAAGATGGTACTAAAGCTGAAAAGTAAAAAAAGAAGTTGAATTAAAACGGCATAAACAAACCCGGAGCTACTCCTGCAATTATAAGCAGGGCAACAGCCACTAACGCAACCGCCACATAAACCGGAGATGGAGTTTCTTCAAAAGTTTGTTCAGATTTTGCAAAGAGCGCGAATACTACCTTGAAGTAATAGTAAACTGAAATGATAGAGTTTACTATCGCAAACAATACCAACCAAAAATGACCCGATTTTAATGCTTCAGCAAAAAGGAAATATTTGGCAAAGAATCCTGCAAATGGAGGAATGCCCGCAATCGAAAACATGGCAAAAATAAGCAAAGCAGACAATAATGGCCTTTTATAAGCTAAGCCGTTAAATGCCTCAATCTTATCGGACTTGGTAACAGAGGATACATATAATGCAACAGCAAAAGCACCTATGGTTGCCAGAGAATAAGATAATCCGTAAAAGAATAACGGCCCTTCCATCTTGCCATAAATACTGGAAATAGCCATAAGCATAAAGCCTGCATTGGTAACCCCTGAGAAAGCCAATATTCGTTTAAATGATTCCTGACGTAATGCGGAAAAATTACCAATGAGTATTGTCAGTGCTATCAACACAGAAAGCACCCAACCATAAGTATCATAGCTAATTGAGAAGCAAATGCTAAACAGACGATAAAAAGCAGCAAATGAGGCCACTTTTCCTAATGTGCTCATCAATGCTGTCATGAGCATAGGAGAACCTTCATACACATCAGGTGCCCAGAAATGAAAAGGCGCAGCAGACACTTTAAACAATAAGCCGATAAGAATGAGAATAATACCTATAAAGAAGATAGCATCAGCATTTCGAGCTGTAGCATACAGGGAAATATCACCTAAATTGAAACTGCCTGATGCTCCATAAATCAGGGTAATTCCCATTAGCAATATTCCTGATGCAAAAGAACCCATCAAAAAGTATTTCATCGCTGCTTCATTCGATTTCACATCTTTCTTGTTCGTCCCCGCAAGGATGTAAAACGAAATAGAAAGAATCTCAATCCCAATATAAAACATCGCCATGTTGGCAAAACTCACCATAGCTATTCCGCCACAAAGTGCAAAGATGATAATAGCTATATAATCTGAAAGTTTGGATGGGTCTTCTTTGAAAAAATTTTGACCCAGTGAAACTATAAGTGCTGTAATCAATAGTAGTAAAAGTGAAAACGAAACAGAAAACTTATCCGTTCTGAGCATATCATGAAAGTAGGATGCACTCTCTGCATTTAGGTCTGCATAAGTAAGTCCGCCAATAACTACCAATCCTAGAACCACTAAAGGAATAAGCAGTTTTCTAAGATTCAGCAACTCCGCCACTAAGCAGAAAATACCAAGAAATGATGTATAGGTTAAGGTTTTCACTACTTCGTTTTATCTTGATGCAGTTTGTAAAATAGTTTCAAAAACAGGCTGAGCCGTATCAAATATCAACTTTGGATAAAGTCCTAAAACAAATATCACAGCAATAAGTGCAACGAAGACAACCGTTTCACTCCAATTCAAATCAGCAAAGGACTGCGTTCGGTTCGATACATTTCCTAAAAACACTTTCTTAACCATTCTGAGCATATATACTGCTCCAAGAATTACAGATGTTCCTGCCACTACTGCCAACCAAGTATTGTACTGATAGAGCGAAAACAACAACAGAAACTCACCGATGAAAGCATTGGTCGTAGGTAATGCCACCGAAGCCAAAACAACAATTAAAGACAAGGTAAAAAACCTTGGGGCTACACTTCTGATTCCTCCTAGTGTGTCAATTGACAGCTGCCCTGTTCTGTTGAGGATAATTTCAGCGATGAAGAACACCCCAACTACATTGATACCGTGAGCTAACATTTGGGCGAGAGAACCATTAAAACCCTCTCGTGTCAAAACAAATGCTCCGGCAGCTATTAAGCCAACATGCGAAAGTGATGAGTATGCCAAAAGGTTCTTAAGATTATCTTGTCTGATAGCTATGATTGCTCCGTAAACAATTCCAATAGCACACAGTACCAAAATGTACGGAGTCCAAAACGCAGCACCATCAGGGAAAATCGGCACTAGCCATCTGATTAGGGAATAAGTTCCCATTTTCAGCATGATACCGGAAAGCAACATAGTTCCTGCGGTTGGGGCCACACGGTAGGTGTCTGCCTGCCAGGTGTGAAAAGGGAATACCGGAATTTTAACTGCAAAAGCAATAAAGAAACAAGCAAACAGAATAATCTGCTCATTGCTGTTTAGCGAAATTTGGTACAAATCCTGCAAGTCAAGTGAAGGAGACTTTGAAAACAGATACATAAACCCAAACAACATAAACAACGAACCAGCAAGCGTATAAATGAAAAATTTAAATGCAGTTCTTGTTCTCACTGCCTTATCGGCTTCCTCACTCCAAAGCCATACGATGAAATAAATCGGCAACAAGGCCAATTCCCAGAAGATATAATATTGCAATCCATTCCATGAAAGAAAAACTCCATTTAAACCAAATTGCATAAAAAGAACCAAAGCATAAAAAGCGTTGGCTTTCTTAATTTCCTTCTTGAATGTAGCAAGAAGAATAAGCGGCATTAAGAAGTTGGTAAGCAACAAAAGCCAGATACTAAATCCATCAACTACCACATAGAAGTTCAAATTCTGAGAGGCTACCCAACTGTGTTTCCACTCCTTAACAAATGCCGCATCTGCATGAAAATTACTATAAAGCAAAAGCGTGACAGCCAAAGTAACCAATGAAGATCCAAACGCAACCCATTTGGAAAGTGCTTTTCCTGAAAAAGCAACCGCCAATGAGGCTAAAAGTGGCAATATGAATATTAACAATAACATCTTCTACTTCATTACTTTAAAAATACATAAGCTAAAATGGATGCAATTCCCAAAACCATCATCAGCAAATAATAACCAATATTTCCTGTTTGGATTGTTCTCACTCGTTTTCCTATACTCATTACAGCTATAGCAACCCCTTCCACTCCACCATCCACAATCACCTTATCAAATAAGGAATAAGCCGTTACAGATAAGCGTTGAAGCGGTTGAACTATAATGAAGCTATAAAGCTCATCAATCTTATATTTCTGATACACCAAATTTGAAAACCCTGTTAGAGTTCCTTCGGCAGCTGGAAGCTCTTTTTTAGAAATGTATTTCACAAAAGCATAACTGATAGCGCCCAATGCCAATGTGGTAGCAATTCCAATAAGCATCCACTCTTCCGAATTACCAATAGCATGTCCTGCATGAGGATTAGGGGTTAATACCGGACTCAAAAACGATTTTAACCAATGATGGTGAGATACGATTTCAGGCAATCCCATTACACCTGCTATTGCAGCAAACAACGCTAAAACCGTCAATGGCACTGTGATTTGCCAAGGCGATTCGTGCAAATGATGCTTCTGGTCTTCAGTTCCTCTGAAGTTGCCGTAGAAGGTCAGAAACACCAAACGGAACATATAAAAAGCTGTAAGCAATGATGCCAAAGAAGCAACCGCCCAAAGCACCTTGTTATGTTCAAATACAGCAGCTAAGATTTCATCTTTAGAAAAGAAGCCCGAAAATGGAGGCACTCCGGCAATAGCGATAGAAGAAATTAGAAACGTAAGGAATGTAATAGGCATATTCTTTTGCAAGCCGCCCATGTTGCGGATATCCTGCTCCCCATGCAAAGCATGAATCACAGAACCTGCACCAAGGAACAGACAAGCCTTAAAGAAAGCATGAGTCAATACATGGAAAACTCCGGTAGAAAAGGCACCAACGCCCAGAGCCAAAAACATCAAGCCAAGCTGTGAAACGGTAGAATATGCCAAAACCTTTTTGATATCGTTCTGCAAAACACCAATTGTTGCTGCAAAAAGCGCAGTAGCGGCTCCAATCACAGCAATCACAGTCATAGTCTCAGGAGCTTGTAAAAACAGGAAGTCTGTTCTTGAAATTAAATAGATACCGGCTGTTACCATCGTAGCGGCATGTATCAAAGCAGAAACCGGAGTTGGGCCTGCCATCGCATCAGGAAGCCAGGTGTAAAGCGGCAACTGAGCCGATTTTCCGGTTACGCCTATGAAAAGACACATGGTGATGGCAATGATTAAGCCGTGAGAAACATGAACTGAACCTAAAGCCTCTTTCAAAGCCCCGAAATGCAAGGTTTTGAAATAGAACATAATCATGAAAATACCAATCAGAAAACCTAAGTCCCCGATTCTGTTCATGATAAAAGCTTTATTGGCAGCATCGTTATACGCTCCATTCTTGTACCAGAAACCAATAAGCAGATAAGAGCAAAGCCCCACTCCTTCCCAACCGATAAATGTAATCAGCAGGTTGTTGCCCAATACCAAAACCAACATGAAGAAAACGAACAAATTGAGATAAGCGAAGAACTTAGAAAAAGCTTCATCATCATGCATATAACTCACTGAGTACAAATGAATAAGGAAGCCTATTCCGGTAATTATGATTAACCACAAAGAAGACAACTGATCTAATAAAAGCCCGAACCCGATATTAAATTCCCCGATAGAAATCCACTGATAAACATCCTGATCAATTTTAACCTGAGTACCCGAATTAAAACCCAAAAAGAAGTTTAAGGCAATAAAGAAAGGAACTAAAATAGCCACAGAACTCAAAGCACCGGAAACAGCCTTCGGCAGCTTCTTACCCAATAAACCATTGATAAGGAAACCAACAAGCGGAGATAAAATCAATATATATAATCCTGTCACCCTTCTAATTTTTTAAAGCTTTCAAATCGTCAATGTCCACAGAGCGGATATTTCTGAAAATAGTAACCAATATAGCCAGCCCCACAGCTACCTCGGCTGCGGCCACTGCCATTACGAAAAAAACAAATACCTGTCCGTTGCTGTCGTTATGGTAAGTAGAGAATGCTACCAGCAAAAGATTTATGGAGTTCAGCATGATTTCCACACACATAAAAATGGTAATGGCATTTCTGCGGAACAACACACCCAAAACACCTATCGAAAATAATGCGGCACTCACCATCAGGTAATACTGCATGGGAACAACTTGCAATATGTTCAGGAGCAAACTCATTTGATGGTGATTTTATGTTCTTTTTTGGTCAAAAGCACTGCGCCTACCATAGCCGTAAGCAGCAAAATAGATATAAACTCAAAAGGATAGAAATACTCGTTCAAAAGTATTTTACCCAATACTTTGATAGCACCGATATCTACAGCACCTGAATTTTGAGGCAATACCAAAGCTGTTTTGCTAATAGCCGAAACCAGTACCAATCCCAAAATACAAGCCGCAACTACCGCTCCTATTCTGGCAATAGCCGGTTTGTGTTTTTCGGTTTCTTCGTTCAGATTCATCAACATTAAAGTAGTCAGGAATAAAACCATGATGGCTCCTGAGTATACTATGATATGAACTATGAAAAGGAACTGCGCGTTAAGCAAAAGGTAATGCCCGGCAATACTTGCAAAGCAAATTAAAAGGTAAATAGCACTGAAAATCGGATTTTTTGATAGCACTGTCATCAGAGCACATACGAGTGTGACAAACGACAAAGCCCAAAAACATATTTCTACTAAACTCATCTTATAAAACTTGCTGTTCAGGTTTCATGACCAATTTATCCTTTCCGTATATAAAACTCTCTCTGCCATATTCCGGCTTCACTAGCTCTTCGGTAAGGAAGATGGCTTCTTTAGGACAAGCCTCCTCACACAATCCGCAGAAAATACAACGAAGCATATTGATTTCATAAGTAGAGGCGTACTTCTCCTCACGGTAAAGGTTCTCCTCGCCCGGTTTACGCTCGGCAGCCTTCATAGTGATAGCTTCCGCAGGGCAAGCCAAAGCACAAAGCCCGCAGGCTGTGCATCGCTCCGCACCATTTTCATCGCGCATCAAAATATGCTGACCTCGGTAAACAGGAGAAAACTCTCTTTTCTGCTCGGGGTATTGGATGGTTGCTTTCTTACGGAAAAAGTGTTTGAGCGTAATGCCCATTCCTTTTATGATACCCGGTAAGTAGAGCTTTTCTGCCAGGGTCATTTCCTTGCGGGAAACGTCCACTTTTTTGCCGGATAACGATATGGATTTGAAATCTGTCATAAACGAATTGATGCAAAAATATTTTTAGTTATAGTAAATCAAAATTTTTCTTTCCCACATTTTCAAACACAGCTATAGTTGCTATGTTTATGAATCATGATTTATCTTCATTTGAAGAGCAGATTTGAAGTTTATATTAAGCTATTGATGATTTTAGAAAAACTGATATATTGAAAATAAAACCCTCATGGCTATAGCGATTATTCACCCAAAAATGATGGATAACAGAAGTTTTGTGATGGTTATATACAAGTTATACCCAATGGTATGACATCAATAAACAGAAAAAATATGCAGCTTTAATTTTCTTATCACATATTCACGAAGAGGCAATACTTGCACAGACAATTCAGAAAGCTATCGAAGACGAGTTTAGTGGCTTTGTTGAAGTTTTCGTTTCATCGGACGGTAAGACAATTCGTGCTGGGGCAAATTTTTTAAAAAGAATTGAGGACGGTTTAACCAACTGCGTTGGCGCAATTTATTTGATAAGCCCTATTTCGGTAAAAAGAAACTGGATAAACTTTGAATTGGGTTCAGTTTGGATTAGAAATGCTGTTAGTGTAAAAAATGTAGGACCATAAATACCGACAATCCCTGTTTGTCATAGTGGAATTACTCCGGGGACACTTCCGATGCCTTTGATAAATTTAAGTGCAATTCAGGCAGACAGTTCATCTCAACTTGAATTGATTTTTAAAAGTATTCAAACTGCAGTTGGAGGTAAAGGTCTTTTGAAAGCAAACTTTGACTCATTAGCACAAAAAATATTATTGCATTTGAAAAGCGATATACTCTGGGAGACAATCTTGTAAAACTTTTCACATCTATAAATTCAAATAATGTGCAACTAAATGAAGTTATTACAATATGTAATTCTATGGAAAAAGGTTCAATGCTCAAATTACAGCTTGGTATGGTAGACAATGGTTTAATCAATGAACTAAAATTATTACAGGAATTTGGACTTAAAGGTTATTTGAATGTAAACCAAAAAAGCACAGGAATTGGCTCTAATTCAAAAGGCAGTATTATTGGAGGACATATAGAAATAACGTTATCCCGTGAAATAGTGTTAGAATTTGCTGATTTTTTAAACAAGACAATAAAATAATCCCAGCTCGTCCTCTTATAGCACAGCGTAACGAGGATGTCTTTCAGGAATTCAACTTTTCCAAAAGTTCCCCTATCGAGCGACTTAAAGTCAGAAAAAAAATACCCATAAAACAAAAAAGACTATTATTTTACGAATTATTCCGGCACAATAGCCGTTGTACAAAAATGATGTTTGCAGATAAAATAAGAGTAGTCTACTCAACCAATCCGGATTTCAAACATGAAGAAGAAGAAAGTCGGGAAACGCCATCGCCTTCCGAGCAGTTGCTTTATGTATCGCTGCAAAGGCTGAAAGGCAATAAAATAGCTACTCTTGTAGAGGGCTTCAAGGGTAGCAATGAAGATTTGGAAGAACTGGGCAAACTGCTTAAAACGAAGTGTGGCTCTGGCGGAACGGTCAAAGACGGAGAAATTATCATTCAGGGCGAGAAACGAGAATTGGTGATGAAAATATTGATCGAAAAGGGATATAAAGTGAAGAAAAAAGGTGGCTGAGAAAACAATTACTGATTTGAAACCCGAAGAGATATTGGCCAGATATTGGGGACACCAAACTTTCAGACCAATTCAGAGAGATATTATAGATTCTGTATTAGCGGGAAATAATACGCTTGCACTGCTGCCCACCGGAGGCGGAAAATCTGTTTGTTTTCAACTACCTGCGCTCATGAGAGAAGGCATTTGCGTAGTAATCAGTCCTCTTATCGCGCTGATGAAAGATCAGGTAGAAAACCTTAAATCCAGAAAAATTGGCGCTGCTTTCCTGCACGGAAACCTAAACTTTAACGAGCAAATCAGTATTATGGACAACTGTGAATTTGGAAGCACCAAATTCCTGTATGTTTCTCCTGAAAGGCTTCAAAATGAGACGTTCATATCGCGAATCAAGGAAATGAAGGTATGCCTGATTGCAATAGACGAGGCGCACTGCATATCGCAATGGGGCTATGATTTCCGCCCTGCATATTTAAAAATCAACACACTCAGAGAGGCATTGCCGGGTGTTCCCACAATCGGGCTTACCGCATCAGCTACACCTGAAGTACTGGAAGATATTGCAGGGCAGCTTTCACTCTACAATCCCAAAATATTCAGAGGTTCGTTCCTAAGACCTAACGTGAGTTTTGTTATCAGAAACACTGAAGATAAAAAGAACGAAATCATTCATATACTATCAAAAGTGAAAGGCACGGGAATCGTATATGTGAGGTCACGAAAGCAAACAGTAGAAATAGCCAATTGGCTAAAGAGGTCAGGTATAGATGCCGATTTTTATCATGCAGGACTCAGCTATTTGGAGCGCAATCAAAAGCAGGCAAACTGGACTCAATCTAACAATAAAGTAATGGTTTGCACCAACGCTTTTGGTATGGGAATTGACAAGCCCGATGTGCGCAGCGTAATGCATTTGCAACCGCCCGATAGTTTGGAAGCCTATTATCAGGAAGCGGGAAGAGCAGGAAGAGATGGTAAAAAGGCATTTGCTGTGCTCCTTTTTAGCAAAGAAGATGAGGAAAACCTCAATGTTTCCAAAGCAGACTATTTTCCCAGCGTAGCCGACTTAAAAGACTTCTATGAACAACTCATTGGCAGTCATCAGATAGCCTATCACAGCGGATTTGGAGAGAAATTTGAGTTTAATCTGGTGGACTATTGCAAGAGTCATAACCTACAACCTCAAAAAATCTCCAATATGCTGAATGCATTGGAATACCATGAATTGCTCACCTATGAAGAATCTATTTTCGAGAAACCTAAAGTGAAAATTGCAGTAAGCAATGCTACCCTTTCACAATATATTGCTGAACACAAAAAAGCAGAGCCGCTACTAAAAATTCTGATTAGAACCAGTCCCGGAATTTTCGAATTTCCGATAAGCATTAATGAGGAAATCATAGCCCGAAAACTGAATATTAGTCTCGAAAAGCTTCTTGCTCAACTGAGCTACTTACATGAAAGCGGAGTGATAGAATATCATAAATCCAATGATAGACCTACTATCTTTTTGCTCAAAGACAGACATACCAAAGATGAGCTACTTCTCGACAGCAAATTTCTGCAAAAAAGAAAGGATGTAGTGCTGGACAGAGCCAAATACATTAAAACCTATTGCATTCAAAACCTGAAATGTCGGAGCAAATATATTGCCTCCTACTTTGGAGAAACCAATGCAACAGACTGCGGAGTTTGCGATATTTGCCTAAAACAAAAAAAGCACGAAACCATTGACTATGAACTTTTATTTCCGAAACTGATAGCTATATTGCAAAGACCTTTAGATGTTATTGCAATTTCGGATGAGCTAAAAATAAATGTGGCAAAAACACAGCACCTTATAGAATGGGCGATGGCTTCAGAAAAAATTAAAATAAACGAAGAAGGGAAATATACCCATGTCTAAGAAACTCATACTCACAGTAACCAACGACCTGACTACCGACCAGCGCATGATCAGGATTTGCAGCTCACTGGCCGCAACATATGAGGTGACTCTTGTTGGAAGACAACTGCCAAAATCTGCTTCGCTAAAAGACAGGGATTTTAAGCAAATCAGACTGAATTGCTTTGCCAAAAAGGGGAAGTTTTTTTATCTGGAATACAATATTCGTTTGCTTTTTTTCCTCTTGTTTCAAAAGGCTGACGCCTACTGCGCTATTGACTTGGATACGATTCTGCCTAACCTTATCGTGGCTAAAATTAAAGGCAAGAAACTGGTGTACGATGCTCATGAATACTTTCCTTATGTACCTGAAGTAATTGAACGACCTACCGTGCAAAAGATGTGGATATGGATTGAAAGATTTGCAGTTCCCAAGGTAGATTTATGCTATACCGTGTCACAGTCCATTGCTGAAGTTTTTGAGCAATCGTATAAAATACCAGTGTATACCATCAGAAACGTACCTCTTGAGCGACCAATTGCGGAGATAAATAAGCCTGAGAAAAGACTCGTTTATCAGGGAGCTTTGAATGCAGGCAGAGGACTGGAGCAATTGCTGGATGCCTGTGTGGGCAATACATGGAAGTTAGAGATTTTTGGTGATGGAGATATTGCTGAAAAGCTTAAAGCAATGGCGGTAAAATTAAAATTAGAATCACAGGTTGCGTTTAAGGGGAAACTCGACCCTGAGCAACTATGGAAAGAAACTCAAAAAGCCTATATCGGTATTAATCTTGCAGAAGACAAGAGTTTGAGTTATAGACTGTCTCTCAGCAACAAACTCTTTGACTATATACAAGCGGGAATTCCTCAGGTGGTCATTGATTTTCCGGAGTTTAGAAGAATAAACGACCAGAAACCTTATGGCATTTTGATTCCTTCTCTTTCAAAAAAGGATATTACCCTTGCTATAAACAGGCTTTTAGATAATGGCAATTTATACAAACAGCTGTCTGATAACTGTAAAGAACTAAGAAGTGAACTTTGTTGGGAAAAAGAGTCAAAAATACTTGTAAAATTGTACCATGAATTACTTAGGTAGAGAACTTCACATGGTTTCCTTTAATGTTCCCTATCCTCCCGACTATGGTGGTGTAATAGATGTTTTCTACAAAATAAAATCACTCCAGAGCCTTGGCATCAAAGTTCATCTCCACTGCTTTAGTTACGGCAGAGAGCAAAGTCAAGAACTTGAAAAAATATGTGCATCAGTAAATTACTATGAGCGCAAAAAATTCTATCAGGCTATTTATTCTTCAGTGCCCTATATCGTTGGTTCGAGAAAGTCTGGCGAATTACTTTCTAATCTATCTGCTGACGAGCATCCTGTTCTTTTTGAAGGGCTTCATACCTGCTTTTACCTCTCCCACCCTTCTATAAAACACAAAGTGAAGGCGGTGCGAATGCACAATGTAGAATGGGATTATTACAAGCGTCTGGGCAATGCAGAACGCAACTATTTATTTAAGTTCTATTACAATGTAGAATCGCTTCGTCTCAAAAAATTCGAAGAACAATTGCAACATGCCGACTTGATTTTTCCGATTAGCCACAATGACTATAGCTATTTGGCAGATACTTATAAGAACATTTACTATATCCCTGCTTTTCATCCGAATGAAGAGCTGACTTGCATTACAGGTAGTGGCAGCTATATTCTTTACCACGGCAATTTGAGTGTGCCTGAAAATATTCAGGCTGCTATGTATATCATCAAAAAAATAGCTCCGCATATTAATGACCCTTTCATCATTGCAGGTAAAGACCCGAACAAGATGATTATTGATGAAGTGAAAAAACACAAGAACATTTCACTGGTGATGAATCCTACGGATGAAAACCTATACGACCTGATTAAAAATGCACATATCAATCTGCTACTCACTTTTCAAAGCACAGGAATCAAACTAAAATTGCTTAATGCGCTTCATCGCGGAAGATTTTGCATGGTGAATAAACCTATGGTAGAACAAACAGGTCTCGAAGAAATGTGTATTGTAGAAAATGACGCCAACAGCCAGATTGCAGCCATCAACAAACAAATGAGCATAACATTTACGGAGCAAGATAAAGCTACAAGAATGCAATTGCTCTCGAACAAGTTTTCAAATTATGAAAACGCCCTAAATATGGCCAAAGCTATATGGAAAGAAAAGTAATTGGAATCATTCCGGCACGTTACGACTCGTCTCGTTTTCCGGGAAAGCCTTTGGCTGACATTCTGGGAAAGACCATGATAGAACGTGTATATGAGCAGGCAAGAAAGTCTTTAATGCTTTCTGACGTGATAGTGGCTACAGATGATGAGCGTATCATGGATGAAGTGAACAGATTTGGCGGCAAAGTAGTACTGACATCCAAAAATCATACAAACGGCACAGAGCGCTGTGCTGAGGTAGTCCACAAATTATTGTATGAAGTAGATGCCGTAATCAACATTCAGGGCGATGAACCGATTATAGACCCCAGACAAATAGATATACTTGCCGAAATGCTGCAAGATGAAAGCAATCAGATTGTGACGCTGAAAAAGAAAATAACTGATGCGACTTTGCTTGATAATCCGAATATCATAAAAGTAGTAAGCAGTGGCAGCAAGGCTATTTATTTCAGCCGAAGCCCGATTCCATTCAGCAGAAATTTCCCAAAAAATCAATGGCTCGAAAACAGTCATTTTTATAAACACATTGGTCTATATGGCTTTCAAAGAACAGTCTTAGATAAACTGGTAAAGCTCCCTCCTTCCCTGCTTGAAACTACAGAACAATTAGAACAACTTCGCTGGCTCGAAAACGGATATAACATAACAATTACAGCAACTGATGCGGAGAGCTATTCAGTAGATGTACCTGATGATTTGGAAAAAATAATTGAGCTGCTCATCGGAGTGCGATAGCGTTATCAAATGATTTTAAACAAAACTGCCATGAAAAGATTTAGCACATTATACCTATATACACTTTTGCTACTGCTGCTTACATTGACTCAGTGCAAAAAAGATAACTGTCATGGGCAAAACAAGCTAAACTGTGATTTAGTTGATTTATCAAATGAATACATTCCTGTTTGCGGCTGCGATGGCAAAACTTATCAGAACGCAGGACATGCGCTATGTGTAGGAAAAATTTCTACTTATCAATCAGGAATCTGCAAGTGATGCTGGAATAGCATCAAACACTACTTAAACACAATCCCGAAAAAAGCTTTCATATCATTCCATGAAGCGGTATCGGCTGCTGCATTGTATGCAATAGGAATAGAAAACTTTTCGCCAGTTTTTGTGGCATCAGGATTGGTGAATGCGTGAGTAGCTCCGGGATATGATTTAAAAACATAAGCTGCATTTATAGAATCCATTTGCTTTTTAAACAGCGCCACCTCTTCTGCGCTTACAAATTTATCTTCTGCTCCGTGACACACCAGAATGTTTCCTTTAAGCAAATCTTTGTTTACCGGAACGCCAACTATGTTTCCATGAAAGCTCACAACCGCCTTCAGCTTTTCGCCCAGCTTAGCCATATTCAAAACCTGCGCTCCGCCAAAGCAGTAGCCAATAGCAGCAATCTGATTGGTGTCGGCCTGAGGAAAAGTTTTTATTTTTTCCAGCGCAGCATCAAAACGTTTTTTCGCCATTGTAGGATCCTGATAAAACGGCTCTGCAAGTTTTCCCGCCTGCTCGGGATTATCGGCTGTAATTCCGTTTCCGTACATATCTATCGCAAATGCCAGATAACCCAACTCCGCCAGCTGCCTTGCTCTTTTCTTAGCATAATCATTCAAACCCCACCACTCATGAACAACAAGCACCACAGGGCGCTTCGCTTCAGACGATTCATCATAGGCCACAAAGCCGTTCATGTTCACAGAATCTGCCGAATAGCTTACCGCATGTTCTTTGATTGATGGCACTGCTGTGGCTTCGTTTTCAGTTTTGACGGAGCTGTTGCATGAGTTCAATCCAAAAAATACTGCAATCAATAAAAGCGGAAAGTCGTATTTCCTTTTCATGGTGTTTATGTTTTATCGAAACGCAAAGATTTAGAGAATTGTTTGTGTTTTGGAAGAAGAAAAATCATAAAACCCTTTCAGGACAAAGCTATCTCCGGCAAATCAACTCAAAGCAGGTGTGTTGCACTAAGCTTTTTTGTAAGAACACACAACATAGGTAGCATTTACAAATCTATATTTTGAAGCGACTGATTAAATTCTATTTTAGCAGTCATAAATTATTACATGGATATCATTCACTTCCTTTTGGACTTCATTCTTCATTTAGATAAACATCTTACCGATATTGTAAACCAGTATGGAACACTCACCTATGCCATACTTTTCTTAATTGTATTCGTAGAAACAGGGTTGATTATAATGCCACTATTACCAGGTGATTCATTACTTTTTGCTGCCGGAGCATTGGCTGCTGCTTCGGGAGTTTTAAACATCTGGATATTAATTCCGCTACTGATTATTGCTGCATTACTTGGCGATAACGTAAACTACTTCGTTGGAAAATTTTTGGGTACAACAATCAAAAAACGCGAAAGGATATTGTTTTTCAAAAAGGAGTATGTAGAGCAAACAGAAGAATACTATGCCAAATATGGTGGTAAAACGGTGATTATTGCCCGCTTTATTCCTATAGTGCGAACCATTGCTCCATTTGTAGCAGGTGCAGGAAGTATGGCTTACTCAAAGTATATTACTTACTGTGTGTTAGGAGCTATTTTATGGGTTGTTGGAGTTTCTTTTATCGGCTATTTCTTTGGCAACATGCCCATTGTAAAACAAAATTTCAAAATAGTAATCTTCGGTATCATCGGTGTTTCTGTTCTACCTATAATCTATGGTATAGCCAAAAACAGCATGACAAAAAAATCATGATTTTCGGACTGATTGGAAAAAAGTTGTCCCACTCTTTTTCAAAAAGTTTTTTTGAAGACAAATTTACTTCCCTAAACCTGCCTCACGAATACAAACTATTTGAGATTGACAGTGCTTCTGCTATCCACCGTATCAAGGAAGAGAACCCCAATCTTATTGGGCTGAATGTTACCATACCTTTCAAACAAGATGTGTTGCAGTATCTGGACGATATAGATTCCGCTGCCCGTGAAATAGGTGCTGTTAATACCATTTTATTTCAACTTGGAAAAACTAAGGGTTTCAATACAGATGTAATAGGTTTTGAAAAATCTGCATTTGCATTTTATCCAAATGAAGCAAAAAAAAAGGCTTTGGTACTTGGTACAGGAGGCGCCTCAAAAGCGGTTCAGTATGTTTTAAATCAGAAAGGATTTGAATTTGTTGTGGTATCAAGAAAAGGCAATGGAAGTATTATTGCGTATGACAAACTCTCACAGTCAATCATTAACGAATATAACTTAATCATCAATACAAGTCCGGTGGGAATGTATCCTGAAACCAGCGATATGCTTCCTATTACAAACTACAACTATACTGACAATCATTACTTTTTTGATTTGATTTATAATCCAGAGAAAACAGCAACGGCTATATTATTAGAGAGTAAAGGAGTGAAAGTGAAAAGCGGATTAGAAATGCTTTACCTCCAAGCTGAGGCAAGCTGGGAGATTTGGAGTGAAGCTATTGCTTCTTGTTAATAGCCCAGCGCATCATTAACGCGTTGAAAACACAGAGAGCTAAACAAACAAATAAGGTAAAATAACCTTTAACATAGGATAGATTAAACTCGCCTTTCCAAAGCTGATTTAGCTTTTTGAACTGGAACATGGCATCAGCTAAAAAGAAGTTATCTATAACAGAAAAACCGGAATAAATCAGAAAGATTACGGCATAAAGCACCCAACGAGTTTTCTTGGATGCTATCGAAGTTAGATTAACAATTGTAATAAGCAATATGAAGCCAAGATTGAGAAAAAATGTAAGCATCATTTCGAATTCCTGAAATACATACAATCGCTCCTCAGCTTCGCCTATTTGCCCAAAGGCGTCTATGGTTTTAAAACTGAGATAGGCGCAAAGAGCGATGCACAACACACATATAATCCAGAAAAAATTCCTGATTTTCTTGTAATTAAATATAGGAATATTGATATGAAAAAAGGCTTGAGTATAAACGGTACCCATCATAAAGCCAATACCCAGTACAATAATATATGTGAAAAAAGTAAGCATTAATTATTAGGATTTTCAGATCTGTCAATAAGACCTTGTGCCAACTGTTTATCTACTTTAAGTCCAAGTTTTTTCATGCTTTCTGCTCTATTTACCAAATTGCCTTTTCCGGTGGTCAGTTTTTTCATGGCTTCAGAATATTGCTCTTTCGATTCGTCCATTTTCTTACCGACTTTCACTAAATCTTCGGTGAAAGCTACAAATTTTTCATAAAGGTCAGCTCCCTGTCTCGCAATCTCCATAGCATTTTGGCTCTGATACTCCTGTTTCCAAACATTTGCAATGGTGCGCAGTGTAGCAAGTAGCGTTGATGTAGACACAATGATGATGTTCTTATCAAAGGCCTCATTGTACAAATCGTTGTTGGCACTTACCGCCAAAGCAAATGCAGATTCTATAGGAACAAATAACAATACAAAGTCAGGCGACTTGATATTATATAGTTGATGATATGACTTGCTGCTTAGATTTTTCACATGGTTGCGAAGCGATAAAACATGCTCTTTCAAAATAGTTTCTCTCTCTGCATCATTATCATCAGACATGTATCGCTCATAAGCCATCAAACTCACCTTGGAATCTATAATCAAATTTTTGCCATCGGGTAATCTTATAATGACATCGGGCATAGAGCGCTGCCCGCTTTCATGCGTAAAATTCTGCTGCACATCATACTCACGCCCCTTTTCAAGTCCTGATTTTTCAAGAATTTTTTCCAATATCAATTCGCCCCAATTACCCTGCGTTTTAGTATCTCCTTTCAGCGCTCTTGTAAGATTCAGCGCCTCCTGACTCATTTTTGCATTCATGTCGGTAAGCATTTTAAGTTGCTCCTTCATGGCACTTCGCTCCCGTTCCGTTTCTCTATGCGTGAGATCTACCCTGTCCTCATACTGCTTCAGTCGTTCCTTAAGCGGGTCTAGTATTCCCTTGAGCTGTTGGTCATTTTTCTCAATGAATTTTTGAGATTTCTCTTCCATGATTCTGTCTGCCAGCAGCGTAAAATCCTTTTGCATCTGAGTTTGAATAAGCGCTAACTCATTCTTTTGCTCTAGAAGCCTTTCCTGTAAATTCTTGATTTCATTTTCAGAAGCAGATAACAAACGATTTGCATTATCAGATTTGGTCTGCCATTCTGAAAGTTCTGTTCTGAGTGATAGCACCTGTTGCTCCAAAAGGTGCTTCACCTCGTCAAAAGCAGCCATTTGGGGAGCAGCATCCGGCTTCGCCAAAAACTTTGAAAGCACAAAGCCAACAAAAGCGCCTATTACAAAAGCTATAATAACAAACAATGTTTCCATATAATGCTCGCAAATTAATTATAGTTCGAAATTTATTTCTTATTTCACACTAAAAATTTGTAAATGACATTTGAGCATCTTTTTGATGATACACAAACTGCTTTTGCTCCCAAAACAGATTTGCAATTATCTAAAGCACGACTCCTTTTTCAATTATTTGGTGTTCAACCGTTAGTTGATTTTGGCGCAGCAGCTACTTCGCTGGCAATGACACTTGGGCTGCCTATTTCATCATTATATAAATACACGGTATATAATCACTTCTGTGGTGGTGAAACATTTGATGAGTGCAAGAAAACTATTAAGCTACTCGACTCTTTTCATGTGGGGACTATGCTCAACTATGGCGTAGAGCTCAAGGAAACAGATGAAGATTTTGAAACAACTATTCAACACACATTAGAGGCCATAAATTTTGCTACTGAGCACCACTCTGTAAAATCTATTTGCGTAAAACTCACAGGCTTTGGAAGGTTTGGATTGTTTGAAAAAATTCAGGCTAACGAAGTATTGACTAAGGATGAAGAATCTGAATATAAAAAAATAAAAGATCGCCTGGATTATATTTGCAAGGCAGCGCATAAAAATAATGTAGTCATCTATATTGATGCTGAAGAGTCTTGGATTCAAGACCCCTTGGATGATCTGGCAGATGAAATGATGGGTAATTACAATAAAAAATTAGCCATTGTATACAATACATTTCAACTTTACCGAAATGACCGATTAGATTTTTTGAAAAAGTCATTCCAAAAAGCAAAAAACAATAATTACCTCCTTGGAGCGAAAATTGTGAGAGGAGCATACATGGAGAAGGAAAGGGAACGTGCAGCAAAATTGGATTACGCCTCTCCTATTCACCATAGCAAAGTGGCAGTAAACCATGATTATGATGCTGCAATAAAATTTTGTCTGGAGAACTTATCAGATATTTCAGTTTGCATTGCTTCTCAATCCGAGGAAAGTAATCTCTTTGCAGTTAAGCTGATGAATCAACTTAATATCCCATTCAATCATACTGGCGTTATTTTCTCGCAACTATATGGTATGGGCGACAATATCACATTCAACCTTGCAAAGATTGGTTGCAATGCCTGTAAGTATTTGCCCTATGGCCCTGTGAAAGATGTAATCCCTTATCTGATTCGAAGAGCCGAAGAAAACAGTAGCATTTCAGGACAAATGGGACGTGAACTTGGATTGATTGTAAAGGAAATTAAAAGAAGAAAAAAACGGCAACTACCAATCCTCACTAATCTCTGACTTTTGCTCGCTGGAGAGCATACTTCCTCTAAAAAAGTAAGTATAACCAAGAATTACTCCTATGTTATTAATACTGGAGCGCATAATAGATGAAACGTTGCCGCGCAGTAGCCTTTCCTGTATAGGCTCGGTAACATTTATTGAAGATGTTCTATCTGCTATCACTCCAAAAGAATAGTCTACACCAACAGTTATGTCATTTGATCCGCGATTGTATGATATGCCGGTAGAAAAATGAAGTAAATGCCAATACGGTGTGGAGAGAGACGCTAAACTCTTGTCGAATTGATTAGGCGTGAAATTCATTCTGTTGTTGAAATCAGTTCTGAATCCTGTTAGAAACTTTACATTGTTTTTCAACTTAAATGTTCCTCCGATTGCAACATTGAAAACCTTTCTGACACTGGATTTGAGCACCATAAAGTTCTTAATGACATTAGTACCATAAGCACTGGCAGGGCGAATGTATGATTCATCCTTCCCCTTTAGGACATCATAGGTAGGCAGCGACAAAAAATACTCACCTGAAAGTTTAATTTTCACTCTTTTGCTTTTGTATTCCCCTCCAAAAGCAAAGCTTGCTGGCTGCTTGTATCGTGTTTTCAGCCTTCGTTGATCATCAGACACTAAGAAAGACGGATATTTAAATAACAAAGCTGTTGTTTCTATTGCATACAGGTTCATATTGTGACCTTCAAAACTTTTTGTAAGTGTGCCTTGTCTCCATATTTTTGCTGTGGGTAAAGTAATCGTAAGCCCAAATCGAAATGGCTTGAAATCAGCTGCGATGAACAGCTTTGCAATAAAATTAAGATAATCAACCTGAACTGCTGCATTTTCAATCACAGAGACTGTATATGGAACAGAATTATATACTGCATCAGTATTCAGGCTCAACGATGAACTATTTTCCAGATTGGTATAGGAACCAAAAAGACTCAGACCTGCTGAAAAGTGTTCATTTATTTTATAGCCAAACGATCCCTGCCCATGTTTCTATAGTACTGGATTCGTAGGCAATTCTTGCTTTGTAAAACTCATTCCCTGCTGAACCCTTTATCACATCAGTATATGTTTGGTATTCGATGTTGTATCTGACATTAGATCTGTTTCTAGCCATTGTACCATACATGATTTTCAGCTTGGGCACTTTCTTAAAAAACAAAGTACTTCCAATAAATTGAGGATAAATAAGAATCCGAAAAGACTTCGCATCAAAATTTAGTCCGGCAA
>CANHIG010000027.1 GCA_947461105.1 Bacteroidota bacterium
TGCTGACCACAGTGAAGTATTCTGTTTATGATACCAGCTTTCTTTTTCCGATTTTTCTGGTGGTTGCAGGATTAATTGGCACTGCGCGATTACAGCTCAAGGCACATGATTTACGCGAAATTTTATTGGGATATGCAGTTGGGTTTATTGCCCAGTTTCTCGCTTTCAATATTGCTCCTATCTTTGAAAGACTAATTCAATAACTATGTACAACACAATTTTATTTGAAGAGAAAGAAGGCGTTGGTTATATCACACTCAACAGACCCGACAGGTTTAATGCTTTTAATGAAGAGCTGAGTGCAGAGCTTATAGATGCACTAAAGAAAACTGCTAAAAGTGAAACTATAAGAGCAGTAGTGCTTACAGGTGCCGGAAAGGCTTTTTGCAGCGGACAAGATTTGAAAGATATACAAGGAAGTACGGATAAGCGAAGCCTTGGCGATTCGGTATTGCGCAGGTACAATCCTATGATTCAAAATGTGCGCGAAAATCCCAAGCCAATTATATGCAGGCTGAATGGAGTGGCTGCAGGAGCGGGCGCATCATTAGCTATGGCATGCGATATTATAATTTCAGCCGCTGGAGTTCAGTTTGTGGAAGCATTTGCCAATATTGGTTTGGTATTGGATTCGGGAGCATCTTTTTTCCTGCCCAATACTATACCTTATAACAGAGCATTTGAATTGGTGACTTTGGGCGAGAAATTCTCAGCAGAAGAAGCGCATTCATGGGGCATGGTCAATAAAGTAGTATCAGCTGAGCTGCTGGATAGCACAGTGAAAGAATATACAGACCGCTATATCAACTCAGCTCCTGTAGCTATACGATTACTCAAAAAAATGCTAAATAAAGGAATTACCTCTACACTCAGCGAAGCGCTGCAATATGAAGCATACTGTCAGGAAATAGCCGGAAGCACCGAAGATTATAAAGAAGGAGTGGCTTCTTTTGTTGAAAAACGCAAGCCTGTTTTCAAAGGGAAATAGATTGCTAACGCATTTAATCTTCTTGTTTTCAATCACTTAGGAGCTATTCTGTAAGAGTAAGTCTTTACAAGCTTTCTTTTTTTCTGGAAAATATTTGGAAGATTGTGGATAAGTGATAGCTTTGCGTTCCATTTTTAAAACGGACGGCCAGAAATCGTCCAATAACATATCGGATATGAGCAACTCACAATATACCCCGCGCTTAGCTAAGCGCTATAAAGAGGAAGTTAGTCCTTCGTTGATGAAAAAATTCAACTACACCTCAGTAATGCAGGTGCCTCGCTTAGAAAAAATTTGTTTGAACCAAGGTGTTAACGGAGCTACATCTGACAAGAAATTGGTAGATATAGCAGTTCAGGAAATGACAACTATTGCCGGTCAGAAAGCAGTAGCTGCTAAATCCAAGAAGGATATTTCGAACTTCAAATTGAGAAAGAACCTTCCAATTGCAGCTCGTGTAACATTGAGAGGTGAGAGGATGTATGAGTTTTTAGATCGTTTTGTTTCTGTATCACTTCCACGAGTAAGAGATTTTAAAGGAATCAATCCAAAAGGTTTTGACGGAAGAGGAAACTACAACATGGGTATTAAAGAACAAATCATTTTCCCGGAGATTGATATTGACAAGGTAACAAAGATTGCAGGTATGGATATCACTTTTGTGACATCTGCAAATTCTGATGCTGAAGCGTATGCACTTTTGGAGGAACTGGGAATGCCTTTCAAAAAATAATTTTAAAGAAAGTAATAACTATAAACAATGGCTAAAAAATCAGTAGAAGCAAGACAACGAAAGCGCGAACGTTTAGTTGCTCAGTATGCCGAAAAAAGAAAAGCTTTGAAAGCAGCAGGTGAACTTAGTTTGCTTGACAAATTGCCTAAAAACTCTTCACCGGTAAGATTGAGAAACAGATGCGCACTTACAGGAAGAGCCAGAGGCTTTGTAAGAATGTTTGGCGTTTCTCGTATTAAATTCCGCGACCTTGCCAGCGATGGTAAAATTCCGGGTGTCACTAAAGCTTCTTGGTAATCAACAATTAAAAATTATTAATCATGGTACTCGATCCAATATCAGACTACTTAACAAGAATCCGCAACGCACAAGCTGCTAATCACAGATTTGTAGAGATTCCTGCGTCTAACACAAAAAGAAAAATCACTGAGATTTTATATGAAAAAGGATACATCCTTAAATATAAATTTGAAGAAGGTCACGGAGGACAAGGCGTAATCAAAATCGCTTTGAAATACGATTTGGCTTCTAAAACTCCTGTTATCAAATCTTTGAAAAGAGCATCTACTCCGGGTTTGAGACAGTATTCAGGAGCTAAAACGCTTCCGAGAGTATTGAGCGGATTGGGAATAGCTATTATTTCTACATCAAAAGGATTGATGACTGATAAAGAAGCACGTGCTCAGAATTTGGGTGGTGAAGTAATGTGTGAGATCTACTAAAAAATCTAAGAAACTTTAAAAGTAAGCGTTATGTCAAGAATAGGAAAAGCCCCGATTACCATACCATCCAAAGTGACTTTGGAAGTATTGAAAGGGAATGTAGTGAAAGCTAAAGGACCTCAAGGCGAATTATTTCAGCCTATTGATCCTGATTTTACTGTGAAAATTGATGCAGGTGTTGCTACAATAGAAAGACCAACTGAGCAGAAAAGACACAAAGCACTTCACGGAACATACAGATCATTGGTGAACAACATGGTAACAGGTGTAGGCACCGGATTTACTAAAGTTCTTGAGTTGGTAGGGGTTGGTTACAGAGCTACCGTAACAGGTTCGGTTCTTGAGCTTGCACTAGGATACTCTCACCCGGTTGTTCTTTTACTTCCGAGTGAAATCAAAGCATCTGCAGAGCAATTGAAAGGACAAAATCCTAAAGTAACTTTGGTATCTGCTGATAAAGAATTACTTGGATTAGTTTGTGCAAAAATAAGAGCGCAAAGAAAACCTGAGCCGTACAAAGGAAAAGGTATCAAATTTGAAAATGAAGTATTGAGAAGAAAAGCAGGTAAGTCAGCTTCCAAAAAATAATAACTAGAGTCGATTTAAAAATAAGGTTATGGCAAACACTAAAGTTACAAGAAGACACAAAATAAGCAAAAGAATCAGAGGCAAAATCTCAGGTACTACAGAGCGTCCGAGATTGGCAGTATTCAGAAGCAATTCTGAAATATATGCTCAGCTTATAGATGATGCCACGGGTGTAACAGTTTTAGCTTTCTCTACAAGATCTAAAGGATTTACCAGAAACGGTAATAAAGTAGAGCAATCAAAAGCTGTAGGTACTGAAATCGCAAAGCTTGCTTTGGGAAAAGGTATTGAGAACGTGGTTTTCGATAGAGGTGGATTTCTGTATCACGGTCGTGTGAAGGCTTTGGCTGAAGGTGCACGTGAAGGAGGTCTTAAATTTTAATTCAGTTTATAATTTCAATATAATATAAAATGTCAAAAGCAAGTATTCAAAAGCTGAAAGCCAGCGAACTGGAATTGAAAGAAAAAGTAGTGAACATCAGAAGGGTAACTAAGGTTACTAAAGGTGGTCGTACTTTTAGCTTTTCTGCAACAGTGGTTATCGGAAACGGTGACGGTATTGTAGGCGAAGGTTTAGGAAAAGCAAAAGAAGTGCAGGAAGCTATTCAAAAGGCAATTGATGATGCTAAAAAGAACTTGGTTAATGTACCTGTGTTTAAAGGAACTATCCCTCACGTTCAATACGGCAAATTTGGTGCAGCGATTGTAATGCTTAAGCCGGCTTCTCACGGAACTGGAGTAATAGCAGGAGGTAGCATGAGAGCAGTATTGGAGAGTGCCGGTATTAAAGACGTATTGGCAAAATCTTTGGGTTCTGCAAATCCTAGCAATGTAATCAAAGCTACATTGGATGCTCTTAGCCAACTAAGAGATCCGCAAACAGTAGCGCAAAACAGAAAAGTATCATTAGACTTAGTATTCAAAGGATAAATATAAGATCATGGCAAAGGTAACCGTAACAAAAGTAAAAAGTACAATAGACCGTAATGAGCGTACTAAACGCACCATGAAAGCATTGGGCTTAAACAAAATAGGAGATTCAAACACAATTGAAACATCTCCATCCGTAGATGGCATGATAGCTAAAGTAGCTCACTTGCTTAAAGTGGAAAAAGCATAATTGCACTCAGTAAAAAGAAAATTGTAAAAACAATATCATTATGGAATTACATAATTTAAAACCTGCAGCAGGATCTACCAAAGTAAAGAAAAGACTGGGTAGAGGAGAAGGAAGCAAAACCGGTGGTACCGCAGGTCGTGGTAATAAAGGGGCTCAATCAAGATCTGGATACAAAGCCAAAAAAGGATTTGAAGGAGGTCAGATGCCGTTGCAAAGAAGATTACCAAAAGGTGGTTTCAAAAATATCAACAGAGTAGAATATGAGCCATTGAATTTGGTAAAAATCGAAGAATTGGTTGCTAAGCATAGTCTTTCAGAAATCACTGTAGATAATTTACGTGGTCTAAGGGTTATCAGCAAAACTGACTTAGTAAAAGTATTGGGAACTGGAGAGTTGAAAACAAAAGTGAATGTTAGTGTGCATGCAATCAGTGATTCTGCAAAACAGAAAATTGAAGCATTGGGTGGAACAGTGACTATCGTTAAATAAGTTTAGTTTGAAATTAATTTATCAATAAAAATGAAAAGAGGATTTCCCCACAGGAAATCCTCTCTTTGCTAAATAAGAGCTCTGTTTTTATTTGATTTAAATCTTGAAAAAAATAAATTGCCGGAATGAAAAAGTTTATAGAGACACTGAAAAGCATTTGGAGCATTGAAGAACTTCGAGACAGAATTCTTTTAACACTTGGTTTAATTCTGATATACAGAGTGGGTACTTACATTGCCTTGCCGGGTTTAGATCCAACAATGATAGCTGATGTTAAAAGACAAGGCTCATCAGGTATTCTTGGTTTGGTAAACTTGTTTGCGGGAGGAGCGTTTTCTCGTGCATCAATTTTTGCTTTAGGAATTATGCCGTATATCTCTGCATCAATCGCTATACAGCTTTTGACTATGATTGTACCACAGTTTCAGAAAATGCAAAAGGAAGGAGAGAGTGGCAGAAGACAACTTAATCAATGGACACGTTTACTAACAGTAGCCGTTACTTTGGTTCAGGGTTCTGCTTATGTAGCTTATCTTCAAGCTATGGATGGTGATGCTATTGTGATTTCAAAATCATTGTTCTTCATTTCTACCATGGTGGTGCTTACCACAGGAACATTGTTTGTAATGTGGATGGGTGAAAAAATTACAGACAAAGGACTTGGTAACGGAATTTCAATATTAATCATGGTTGGTATCTTGGCAAGATTCCCGGGTTCTATCATTCAGGAGTTTTCTTCAAGACTTACTTCAGGTGGTTTGTTGGCATTCGTTTTAGAAATTGCATTCTTGATTGTTACCGTAATGGCGGTTATTCTTTTGGTACAAGGAACAAGAAGAATCCCTGTTCAATATGCTAAGCGTCAGGTAACACAATCTTCATCTTCATTTTTTGGAAACAGAGTTTCTCAATCAGCGTCAGGTGCAGCCAGACAATATTTGCCAATCAAACTAAATGCTGCTGGTGTAATGCCTATCATCTTTGCGCAAGCAATCATGTTTTTACCGGCTACTATTGCTCAATTCATTCCGGGCATGAGTCAGAACAATAGTTTTGTAATGGCTCTTTCTGATATCAGAGGATTTTGGTACAATGCTATTAACTTGATTTTGATTGTTGCATTTACATTCTTCTATACTGCATTGATTGTGAATCCTACTCAAATGTCTGACGAAATGAAACGCAGCAATGGTTTTATTCCGGGTGTTACACCTGGTCAAAAAACTGCTGAGTTTATTGATGCAGTTGTTTCAAGAATTACTTTCCCTGGAGCATTGTTCTTAGGTTTAATTGCCATCATGCCTTCATTTGTAATGATGTTTGGTGTTGATCAGTCGTTTGCATTATTCTTCGGAGGATCATCGCTTATTATCATGGTAGGTGTGGTTTTAGATACACTTCAATCTGTAGAAACTTATTTGCTTAATCGTCATTATGATGGTTTAACGTCATCAGGAAGAATCAGAGGAAGACAAGGATTTTCAGGAGAATAAAAACAGTTTATATAATTCAAAAGGCTTCCACTAGGAAGCCTTTTGTGTTTAAAACCGATATTAGTTTATTCCATTTTAATTATTCTTAGTTTATTTGCAGCAATGGGAAAGATTATCATTAAGACAGAAGAGGAAATCGAAATCGTCAGACAAAATGGATTGATTTTAGCCAATGCAATTGCCTTGGTGGCGCAAAATATTAAGTCAGGAGTTAGCGGTTTATTTTTGGATAAATTAGCAGAGCAGTTCATCAGAGATAATGGTGCTACGCCTTCTTTTAAAGGGTATCATAAATTTCCTGCATCGCTTTGCATCAGCATCAATGAAGATGTGGTTCACGGCATTCCGCATGCAGTAGCCTTGAAACCCGGAGATTTGATTTCAATTGATGCAGGAGTGTTTAAAAACAATTTTCACGCAGATAGTGCATATACTTTTGCGCTGGTTGGAGCATCTGAAGCTGTTCAGCATTTAATGAAAGTGACCAAGGAATCGCTATATAAAGGAATTGAGCAGGCAATTGCCGGAAACAGAATAGGTGATATAGGAGAAGCTGTTCAAAATTATTGCGAACGAAAAAATCCATATAAATGTGTAAGAGAACTTGTTGGTCATGGTCTTGGAAAATCTTTGCATGAAGATCCTCAGGTGCCAAACTATGGCAAGGCAGGTAAAGGTGATGTGCTTCCTGAAAATTGTGTAATAGCAATAGAACCTATGGTGAACCTTGGGCGAAAAGATGTGTACACTAAAAATGATAACTGGACTATAGCCACCCAAGACCACAAACCTTCTGCGCATTTTGAGCACACACTTTGTGTCAGAAAATCGAGTGCGGATATTCTTACCACCTTTGAACCAATAGAAGCGGCACTCAAAAATAACAGCGAACTAATTTTTGTATAAATGCAAAAGACAATTGCTGCAATTCTTTTGTTGTCAATTATGATTCACCAATCTTTTGCTGGTGATAAAATTGATAAGAACGGGAGTGTGGTTTTACTGGGGAAAGTTTCTAAAAAGCAATTGAGTAATGAGCAAAAGTTTAATTGGTTTTTATCCGGGATAAAGGCATACACGCCAAAGAAGCCGGTAATAGACTCGCTTAAATCCTACACCGATTTTTCCATAGTAATTGTATTGGGAACCTGGTGCAGCGATACTAAAGAGCAACTTCCTAAAATGATAAAAGTACTTGAGGCGATTAATATGTCGGAGAAAAACTTGCAACTCATTGCAGTAGGCAGGGAAAAGAAAGTGAAGAAAAAATATGCCAGATTTCAGGCGGAGAGTGTGCCGACATTTTTTGTAATTAGGAGCAATGATATTATTGGTAAAATAATTGAAGCTCCTGCTAAATCAATGGAAGAAGATTTACTTGCAATGCTACAAATAAAATAACTGCTATGAAAAAAATAGGAATGTATGTCTTAATGACTTTTTGTTTGTCTGTAGAAGGTCAAAACTTGCCGCAATTTAAAATTGAAGACCAACCCTCTGCGCCCGACTATGCAGATACTAAGTACTGGTCAGCACTGCCTTTCAGAAACGATGTGGCGGATTTAATTCCAAAGTCTGAGCAATGGGTAAGCGATTCATCGAAGCAGGTAGATGTGTTCTATATTTATCCTACTATTTACAGCAAAGGTAAGACATGGAATGCTGATGTGAATAACAAAAAGCTAAACAAGAAAATTGATAAATATCCGGTTCAGTATCATGCCTCTGTTTTCAATCATGTAGGAAGGGTGTATGCGCCCCGCTATCGTCAGGCAATTATTAAAAGCTATTACGATACATCGGGAAATGCACCTAAAGTATTTGATTTAGCATATAGTGATTTGAAACGTGCGTTTGAATATTACATGAAGCATTATAACAACGGACGACCCATCATTATTGCATCACACAGTCAGGGAACTACTCATTCACGCAGGCTGCTCAAGGATTATTTTGATAATCCTGAAATGAAAGCAAAGTTGGTGTGCGCTTATGCTGTTGGTTTCGAAATTAAGCAAAACACATACACCTTACTCAAACCTTGTAATGAACCTGCACAAACGGGCTGTTATGTTACCTGGGCTTCATTTCATGATGGTTATACTCCTGAGAAAGGTAATATGCTATTCGGTGATGTCTGTGTAAATCCGATTTCTTGGAAATCAGATAGCAACACAACAACCAGCCAGGGAGGAATACTTTTTAATGTAAACAGGCGAAAGCCCTTTACCTCACAGGCCAAAATTCACAGCAGTTATCTTTGGGTGAAAACGAAATTGCCTTTTGTAAGTAGCTGGAAGGTGATGCACTTGGTAGATTACAATCTGTTTTGGTTTGATATCAGAAAGAATGCCTCACTGAGAGTGGAGGAGTATTTGAAGAAAAAATAGCGATTATCTCGCCTTATATTTTTTCATCACTCTGTCAAGCTCGCGTTTACTATCTTTTTGTTTTATCGTCTCTCGTTTGTCAAATGTTTTTTTGCCCTTACACAATCCTATTTCCATTTTGAGTAAGCCACGTTCGTTGGTGAAAACTCTAAGCGGTATAATAGTCACCCCTCTCTCCTTTACTTTTGCTTCAATTTTTTCCAGCTCCTTTTTTTTGAGTAGTAATTTCCGCTGAGCCATAGGGTCATGATTCAACAGTGTTGCTTTTTCATAAATAGGAATATTCATATTGCGCACATACAAAGCATCTTGTTTAAACATGCAGTAGGCCTCATTGATAGAGCATCCGTTTTCACGAATTGATTTCACTTCGCTACCGGCAAGCATCATGCCGCAAGAATATTTTTCCAGTATGGTATATTCGAAATTTGCCTTTCGGTTATGAATGTCTATGGGTTGTATCTTAGTTGCCACTATCTGAAACTATCAAAATGTTTATTCAATTTTTCTCTCAGGATTATTTTTTGTCCCGTTTTTCCTGTTGCTATAATTCGGTGTCCAACTTTTGCAGTAAAAGAGCAAATCACATTATTTCCGCTTACCTCTTCTAATACACTTTCAAAAACCACTTTTTCGCCAATAAACGCAGGCGCTTTGTGCTCTATGTTTACAAACGTACCAATTCCCTCTTCATCAGCTTCTTTCATCTGCAATACAAATTGTCTTCCTGCCCATTCCGCTTCGCGAGCTATAGAATATGTAGCATATACTTCGTGAATGGTTTCTCCCTGAAATTGTGCAATATCATTCGCTGTCACTATGTGAGCAATTTGAATTTTATCGCCAATTTTGAAAGGCTGAAGCATGATGCCAAAATAGTGTTTTGCGCTGAAAAGATTTGCAAAGATTATACAATCAATACAGGACAATTTACTTTGTGTCTCACGGTGCTGATTGTTTCCCCGAATATGATGTCTTTAATGCCTTCGTGGCCGTGTGCGCCAAGAACGAGGATATCCAGTTTGTTGTCATTAGCAATATTCGGTATCACTTTTTTCGCATCCCCAAAACCGATTAGTGGAATAGCATTGTATCCCTGAGCTGTCAAATTGGTGCAATATTCATTCAGCATCTTCCAATCGGAGAGTGTTTCATAATCTCTTGATTCAAGACCTGTAGCCCTTGCGGCAGCTGATTCTACAGCATGTATAATGAAGAAGGTGCATTTTTTATTTCCCAATGCAAAGCCTTTCAGAATGGCGTTCTTATCTGTTGCCGAAAAATCAACGCAAATTCCAATGTTGTTGTAGCTCACGGATTCTATAATAGGCGTTTCAACTTTTGTAAAATCATGAAGCGGTAAAGATTTTTTTGCAGACTGAAGCAGCGGAAAAATAATGATGTAAACCAAAAGTGCAATGAAGATAGCAACTACTGTTATCCATAGTGCAGCATGGGCGCTGGACATTGCCATATCAGTTACTAATTTCAGATTCAGAAAAATGATGAGCGATACAGCAATCCATGCAAAAAACTTCATCACATTTCCAATGGCAAATTCGCGCATACGTTTTTTATCGCTTACAAAATGTATGAGCGGCACAACAGCAAATCCTAGTTGTAAACTCAATACTACCTGACTGAAAATAAGCAACTCATCTGTTTTTGATTCACCATAGAGAATCAGAAAAATTACGGCAGGAATGATAGCAAGCGCTCTGGTAATCAGTCTTCTGAGCCATGGTGCAATTCTCAGATTCAGATAGCCTTCCATTACTATTTGCCCCGCAAGTGTTCCTGTGATAGTAGAACTTTGCCCGGCTGCTATCAGAGCTATGGCAAAAAGTGTAGGTGCCAATCTTTTTCCAATCAGGGGTTCTAGCAAAGCGTGTGCATTTTCTATGCTTGCTACCTCAGTAAAACCGTTTTTAAAAAACACCGCAGCACTCACTACCAATATTGCAGCATTTACAAAGAATGCCAAATTCAATGCAATGGCTGAATCGAAAAAACTGAATTTAATGGCATTGCGTATGCTATGAGAGTCAGTTCCGTTTCTTCGGGTTTGCACCAATGCAGAATGCAAATACAAATTGTGAGGCATCACTGTAGCTCCAATGATTCCAATGGCGATATACAAGGCATTTGAATCAGGTATAGAAGGAATAAAGCCAAGCGCAAGCTCATGCATGTCAGGCTTTGCAAAAAACAATTCCACTACAAAGGCAGAGCCGATTATAAATACTAAAGAGAAAATCAACACTTCCATGTATCGAATTCCTTTTTGCTGTAAAAACAAAATGAAAAACGTATCGAGTGCGCCTATGCCTACACCCCATATCAGTGGTAATCCAAACAAAAGTTTTAGTCCGATTGCCATTCCCAACACCTCAGCTAAGTCACAAGCGGCAATAGCAATTTCGGCAAGTGCATACAGCGCATAATTTATAAAGCGCGGGTAGGTTTCGCGAGATGCCTGTGCCAAATCTTTGCCACTTACAATACCCAGTCTTGCACAGAGACTTTGCAGCATCAGCGCAATGAAGTTTGACATCAGCAGCACCCATATCAGCTTGTAGCCATATTTGCTGCCACCGGCTATATCTGTCGCCCAATTGCCTGGATCCATATAGCCTACGCATACCATGAACGCAGGCCCGATGAAAAGCATAAACCGTTTCCACCAGGTCATACTTCCCGTGGTGTCTATTGTTCCGTATACTTCTTCCAGCGACTTTGATGACATAAGAATTGTTTTGTTACTTTGCAAAACATGCATCAAATTAAAATCTTTTTTGTTCTTGTATCATTAATTTTTTCTCAAAATCAAATTATGACTGCTCAATCAAAGAAACCCTACTCTATTTTATGTCTCGGTGATTCGTATACCATTGGTGAAGCTGTTGCAGAAAATATGCGCTTTCCTAATCAGGCAGCAGAACTGTTGGACAAACAGAAAATACTCTTTGAAAAGCCTGAAATTGTGGCGCAAACAGGATGGACTACCGATGAGCTTGCGACTGCAATATCAAAAGCCAAATTGAAACCGCAATATGATTTTGTAACCCTGCTTATTGGTGTAAATAACCAATACAGAGAACGGGATTTGGAAAACTATCGAGATGAATTTACAGCGCTTCTTAAAACTGCCATCAAATTTTCCGGCAATAAAAAGGATCGGGTGATTGTGATTTCTATTCCCGATTGGGGTGTTACTCCTTTTATAGCTCAGGATGGAAAGCGGAGAACATCTGATGCAGTGAGCAGGCAGATAGATACTTTTAATGCAGTTAATAAATCTATTGCCACAGCACTGGGCGTGTTTTATATTGATATTACGCCTCATTCACGCAGAGCAAAAAAAGACAGAACCTTAATCGCTAATGACGGATTGCATCCATCAGGAAAAATGTATAGCTATTGGGCGCGAAAAGTAGCGGAAAGAATTGCCGCAATTTTACCATGATAACAGTTCCAACGCCTTTACAGAAAATAGAAAGTGAATTGCTGACTGCGAAGTCAGTTACTCTTTATGTAAAGCGCGATGACCTTACGCATTTTTATATTCAGGGCAATAAATGGCGCAAGCTGAAATATAATCTGGAGCGCGCACGAGAATTAAAATGCAATACACTACTCACTTTTGGTGGACCGAAATCCAATCACATTTATGCTACTGCCGCAGCAGGCAAAGAATTTAGTTTTAAAACTATTGGCGTAATCAGAGGATACGAAAATCTGCCACTGACTTCTACTTTAGCTTTTGCAAAGGAACAAGGAATGGAATTTGTTTTCTTGTCGAAGAGTGAATATCCAAACAGATTTTCTGATTCATTTCTGGAGCAGATGAAATCTCGCTTTGGAGATTTTTTTATGATACCTGATGGAGGCACAAACGAATATGCGCTTAAAGGAGTAGGAGAAATGGTAGATGAAATTGAAATAGATTTTGCTGTGCTTGCTGTAGGCATGGGAACAGGTGGCACGCTGGCGGGTTGTGCTAAAGCCGTTCCCGGGAAAAGTGTTATCGGGTTTTCATCGCTGCTTGGTGAAGGGCTGGATGAGGATATTAAAAAGTTGATAGGAGAGGATTATTCCAACTGGACTATAAACAAAGATTATCACTTTGGTGGCTATGCAAAAATGACTGGTGAATTGACTTCGTTCATTACTTCATTTCAAGCGGAGCATGGTATTTTGCTCGAGCCGGTCTATACATCAAAGATGATGTTTGGTGTGATGGATTTAATCAGTAAAGACTATTTTCCGAAGGGAACTAATATAGTAGCTATTCACACCGGAGGGTTGCAGAGGGCTTAGGGTAGGTGGTCTGACAACTGATAGTCGCTTTCCGTCATTTCGCTGCGAGTCCGCGAGCGAGAAATCTGTGCAATTTTTTATGAGACTTCTCACATACTAAGAAGCGTGTTCGAAGTGACGTTTTAATTGATGAGATTGCTTCAGTCGCGGATTCCTTCGCAAAGACGGATAATTTTTTGCACTGCAATTCCTTTCGCTTCCATTTTCTTTTTGTGGAAATCTTTGGTGGCTACATACATGAAACGGTCTATTTCTGTGATGGTTTTTCCTTTCACAAAATTCAAAGAAGCATTTTAATATCGATATCCGATACTAAGTTCTAAAAATTCTGCCTGTCCGAAATTGGCAGCCACTGCAGCGCCAATAAAAACATTATTGCGCGGATGCTTGTATGGGTTGAGTATGTAGTAATTCAAACCGAAGGATGTAGGAAAGTACTGTTTAGTGATGTCATCCCATGGTGTAGATTCTTCATAAAATTTGTGGAACTGTTTAAATCCGGGTTTATATAAATTAACTCCCGATTCCAAATTGATACCGAAGCGTCCGACTAAAAATTCAAAGCCGAACATCCATATAAATGCTGAAGATCCAAGTACCTGATTGGATTGAAAAATACCCTGAGTTTCATTGAATTCTTTATATAAAGGATAATAACGGTAAGTGAATCCTGTTTTAAATGTTACTATTTTGCCAAGAAGCTTGCTGGTATACAATGAGGCAGAATAGACAGGATATTTTTTACCTCCCACAGGGCCAAAAGCTGAACCCCGTTCCTGAAAGCCCGAGCTAAAGCGGAAGCTTACATGCCATTTTTTATCGAGCGGTAGTGAGTCCTGAGTATACTCTCGTGCAGGTTTGCCAAAAGGGTGCATAAGCAAACCGATAGTTCCCGCAACATTATTTACGCCTACATTGGGTAATTTGGTATGTGCATTAGATAAATGGTAAAATACAACTCCTGTTTGCAGACTGATTTGCTTTGTAATATTCCAACGCAGATTGGCTCCGATTTCAAATTGCCAGGCTACATGTCCACCTGCACCTTTATTGTTGGGGTTGCTCAGAGAATTGTATGGCGAAGTAATACAGGCAAGCCCCAGCCCATAGCGTATTTCAGCAAAAACTTTTGCATTTTCTTTTTTTGTAGTTGGGAAATAGACAGTTGGCACGAACGAAATTACCTGCCCCATAATCTTGGAATTCCCTAATTCCTGAAAAAGAAGAGACATGCCTATGCGTGGATATTTAAAAAAATTATTCCATTGCTGCTTTCCATAAGTTTGGTAGCCCAGAAACAGCTCAACATTATTAGAAATATTTGTTTTTGGAAAATAAGAATAAATAGGAAGCACTTTACCAACTGAATATTGCGCTTCTATAACAAACGGACTTGGAGCTTTTTGAGCTTGCAATAAAGAACAGCAAAGCACAAAAAAAGCAAAAAGCCCAAAATTAATATGCTTCATTCTTATGCCATTGTTGATATAAAAGTAAATTTTAATGGCAAAATAAAAAGTAGTATTCACAAGTCGGCTAAATAAGTAACTAGCAGATTGTATCATTAGTTATGAAAAATATTATATGCAATAAGGGATTTAAACTGCAATACCCTTCGCCTCCATTTTCTTTTTATAGAAATCTTTGGTGGCTACATAAATGAAGCGGTCTATTTCTGTGATTGTTTTTCCTTTGCTATTCAGCCAGTTCACTTTCAGTTCAAAAACATACTCGCCCTTTTCTCGGGCTGTTTGGCTGATGTGTTGAATATCTTCTGTGCTCAGATGAAACTTTGCATATACCTTTTCTTTGCCAGGTCTTTTGAATTTGATATGCGCGGCTTTGTCCCATACCACAAATTCTTTTCCTAGAATATTGTAAAGCATAATCATGTAAAAAGAATCGGTAGCGCTGAAAAGACTGCCGCCAAAAATGGTTCCTACATAATTTTTTGTCCAGAAGTTTACGCCCAGTCTCAGGTGAACCTCATGCCAGTCGTCTGATATAAAAAGAATTTTTACGCCTGTGCCGAAAATGGCAGGGTATATATTCATCATATACCTGTAAAGCGATTGCTTAAAACTTTCTTTACGATGAGTTTGTAAAAATGTGGGACTCATTTTCTAAAGCAATTCAGTAATGAGCTGGTCTATTGTCAAACCTTCTGCTTCTGCATTATAGTTTTTAAACACTCTGTGTCGCAATACAGGATGTGCTACTGCTTTCACATCATCTATATCAGGTGAGTATTTGCCTTTGGTAGCAGCGTAGCATTTGGCGCCCAGCACTAAATACTGAGAAGCACGAGGGCCTGCACCCCAGGCGATATAGCTGTTTACACGAGATGATGAATAAGGTCTCTTGGGTCTGGTTTTGTTGGCAAGTTTCACCGCATATTCCAATACATTATCTGCAATCGGAATTCTGCGAATCAGCTGTTGGAAATATTTTATTTCCACGTCTGTCATTTTTTTGTTGAGTTCTTTGGCTGTTCCCGATGTGGTTGTTTTCACTACTTCCACTTCCTCTTCAAATGAAGGATAGTCGAGGTTCAAACTAAACATAAAACGGTCGAGCTGTGCTTCAGGTAATGGGTAAGTCCCTTCTTGCTCTATCGGATTTTGAGTAGCCAAAACGAAAAAAGGAGATGGTAAAATATGGCGATGACCTGCAACTGTTACACTTCTTTCCTGCATTGCTTCCAATAAAGCAGCCTGGGTTTTAGGTGGCGTACGATTGATTTCATCAGCAAGCACGATGTTGCTGAAAATAGGTCCGCGGTTGAAATTGAATTTTCTGTTTTCGTCCAGCAATTCTGTTCCCAAAATATCTGAAGGCATCAAATCTGGGGTAAACTGAATTCTGCTGAATGATAAATCAAGCACCCGTGAAATGGTTTGCACCGTAAGGGTTTTGGCTAATCCTGGCACTCCAATCAATAATGAATGTCCGTCACAGAAAATTGAAATCAGAATATTATTTACAATCTCTTCCTGACCTATAATGATTTTGCCTATTTCTTTTCGTAGTTCAGATACTCTTTTGGTAAATGCATCTAATGCTTCTACATCTGTTGCGTACATATTGTTAGGTTATTTTGTTGAATCGTTGTTTTTCCAGTTTTGCAGCTCAGGGCAATTGTCAAACTCTTTTTCAATTTTGATATAGGTATTCCCTTTGTGCAGATTAATCCAGTTTTCCATTTCTTTCTGTTGCTTTTCCACTTTTGCAGCAGCCTGAATTTTCGGAAAATCCTTGTCAATACTGGCGCGGTGAGCAGCTGTTTCAGATTTTAAATAGACTATCCTGAATCCCGTTTTATTCTCGCCCGATCTGTCTTGCTGATTGAAGGTGAGCACGTTTGAATATTCTCCTACTTTCATTTGGTCAATGGTGAAAATCAAATTGCCTTCAATGTCAGCCTTTTCAAAATAAGGCGTTCCCGTTTTGGGATTTATCATCAGCCCTCCTGTAGATTTTGAAGTTTCATCTTCGCTGAATTTGGCCACAGCTTCACGAAGCGATAGGTCTTTGTTGCGAAGCAAAATCAGGATGCTATCCATTCTTTCCTGTACCAAAGTCACATCTGAATTCATCAGTTTTGGTTTGATAAGGATATGTCTCAATTTCAAGCGGTCACCTCTTTTTTCATCCGATTTTATGATGTGAAACCCAAAAGGCGTTTCTACTATTTCGCTGATTTGTCCTTCGTTGAGTTTGTATGCAGCGGCTTCGAAATCCGGCACAAGTTCACCGCGCTCAATATAGCCGAGATTGCCCCCATCAGAAGCAGAGCCGGGATCGTCAGAATATAAAATTGCCTGAAGCGAAAAGTCTGCGCCTTCATCAATTTCTTTTTTTATTTTCATCAGTTTTTCGCGCGATTTCTTTTTTTGCTCGGCATTTACTTTGGGGTACATAATGATTTGTGCCAGCTCAATTTCGGAATTGAAAAACGGGATGCTGTCTTTGGGAATGGCATTAAAATAATTTTTCACCTCTTGTGGTGATACTTTCAAGCCCGAAAAAACCTTAGTCCGCATTTTGTCTGAAAGCAATTGGTTTTTCACATCGTCTCTAAATTCATCTTTGAGTTCCAGTATGCTTTTGCCATAATAAGACTCTAGTTTTTCTCTGGAGCCGAATAGGGAAATGAAATACTTTACCCTTCTCTCTAATTCAGATTCTATTTCCAGCTCTGGTACTACTACAGAATCCAGCATAGCCTGGGCTATGAAAAGTTTTTCAACCAAAAGTTTTTCTAATATTCTGCATTTGATATCTGGCGATAAAACTTTGTCTGTTTGCCTGCTTTGTTCCTGCAAAAAGCCCACTTCAAGGTCGGATTGTAAAATGATATTGTCGCCAACGATAGCTGCAATTTTATCAGCAAGCTGTGCCTGCTGCGCATTCATATTGTTTATTGAAAAGAAAAAAATGCTCAACCAAAAGTAAAATCTCATTTTCTGAAGTTTCAGTATGTTATAGTGAGCTGAAAAATAAAAATATTCCCTTGCAAGACCCTATAATAATTGTGAAACCATCATTATTCAGGCTTTTTGAGAAAAATGTTATGAGCCAAATTAACTAAAAATGGAAATATGATGTAGGTTTGCGTTCGCTTGAATTATCAAGCCGTTTGTTTAATTATCAGGTTTTATGAAACTGCTTGAAATAGAGAGAAGGTCAGGACTTACACCAAAGGAATTTCGGGAGGAGTATCTTAAGCCAAGGAAGCCGGTGGTTTTTACCGATTTGACCAGGGATTGGGCTGCGATTGACAAATGGACGCTACAGTTTTTTAAGGAAAAATATGGTCATCTGATAGTGCCTGTGTTTAGCAGCAATTATTCCAAACCGGGTAAAGGTTACATGACTAATGATACTGAAATGAGATTTGATGAGTTTCTGCACATCACTGAAAAAGGGAATACTGATTTGCGTTTATTTCTTTTCGATATTTTCAAACATGCTCCTGAGCTCAGGAGTGACTTTACTTTCCATACTATTATGCGTGGCTTTATCACACGATTTCCATTTATGTTTTTTGGAGGCGCAGGCTCTGAAGTAACTATGCATTATGATATTGACTGTGCCAATGTTTTTCTAAGTCAGTTTGTAGGCAATAAGCGGGTTATCTTGTTTTCTCCCGAGCAGTCGAAAAAAATTTATCATCATCCTTTCACGGTCAAAAGTCTTATAGATCCTAAGAATCCTGATTATGATAAGTTTCCCGCATTGAAGGATGCGGTGGGTTATGAAACAGTGTTGAAGCATGGAGAAACTGTTTTTATGCCGAGCAGATATTGGCATTATATGCAATACCTCGATTTTAGTTTTGGTCTGGCACTTCGCTCTCAAAGTACTGTTGGTTCGCAGATTCTTGGAGGTTTTAATATTGCATCACACTTTTTAATTGATAAGACCATGAATATTGCAATAGGTAATAAGTGGCAGGAGTGGAAGGAGCGAAAAGCCTTTGAAAACGCTTTGTAGCAAGTATTTTTAACTATCGCTTAGGGCATTTCTTGCAACGCTTACCATCCTTGAAGCTTTTGCAGCACTTTTGTTTTTTGGCAGTACCATTCAATACTTGCAAAAAGGGAAGCAAACAACTTTGTTTTAATTCTGTTTTCATTTTTGAGGTATAAATGGATAAGTGAAATAGACTGCTGTAAGGTCAAACCTTGCATTCTCATTAGAATCAATTTGCCCAATCACATTCAATAAACTGATTACAATCATCTTTTTTGTTTTTATTGGAAATATAGATTTGAATCAAAAATAGGAATTTTAATTATTCTATTTGGAATTAGTCTAAATAAAAATAGTTTTGTGATATTAATAAATTAAAACCATTATATCCTATGAGAAAGTTACTTTTATCATTATCGCTATTTTCATTGGTATCAATCATTTTAAACTCCTGCAAAAAGGGAAAAGACACCAATAAATATGATGTGCCCACTACCTATACTTTCGACAGTGTGGATTATAGCGGCCAGACAACCAGACTTGATATGATTACTGAATTATTGACAGAAGTTAAGAAAGGGAATACCTCAGGTACAATTGTTAGTGCCCAAAAACTGAAGGACATGTATGCGAATATAAATAACCAGTTTACTGTGGCTGCGCTAAATACTTCAGGTAAAAAACTTAAAGACAAAACATTTGCTTCTGAGCAAACTATTATTGAAGCCTATTTCGATTTACTGGAAACGGCAAGCCAGTCAACACAGCCGGGCAGCAATGGAGTAGCCGGAATTGTCGGAACCCGTTTATATGATGCAAATGGAATCGAATATAAAGAGGCTATCGAAAAAGGACTTATGGGAGCTTTGATTTATTATCAGATTAGTGAAGTCTATCTCAGCGAATCAGAGATTGGTGCTTCAATTGCTAAAAGTAATCGCCAGCATCATTGGGATGAGGCTTTCGGATATTATGGCGTGCCGGTTGATTTTCCTTCAAATCTTACCGGAATCAGATATTGGGGAAAATATGGAAATGAGCGCGATGTTTTGCTGGGAGTTAATGCAACTATCATGAACGCTTATCTGAAAGGAAGAGCTGCAATCAATAATGATGATAATGCCGAAGTGACTAAACAGGCATCAGTTATCAGAGAAAATCTGGAAAAAGTATTGGCGGGTACGGTACTGCATTATATTAATGATGCTATAGATGCTTTCGGAGACGATAATACCAGAAATCATACACTAAATGAATTTACAGGAATCGTTCGTGCACTGAAATTCAATTCTGCTAAGAAAATAAGCGATGCACAAATAGCGGATATTTTAAATTTGGTGGGTACAAATTATTACAACGTAACCTTGCCAAATCTGAATGCAGCTAAAAATTCTTTGAGCACTATCTACGGAATGGATGCGGTAAAAGATCAGCTTTAAATGAAATATATATTATGAATAAAAACCTGAATGCAATTGTACTTCTTCTGATATTTGTATCTTCATGCAAGGAAAAGAAAGCAGATTTTGATCGCGGGCCTTTGCTCGAGAATATCGGTAAAAACATCATTCTTCCTTCTTATCAGGATGCAAATCAGAAAGCACTTGCGCTCAAAGCTGCAGCTAATGATTTTAAAGCATCTCCTGACGTTACAAAACTTCAGGTATTAAAAGCGGCATTCAGAGATGCGCATCTCGCATGGCAAACAGTGGAAGTTTATGACTTCGCAAAAGGCGCTTCTCAGGCAGCTTCACTAAATACTTTTCCGGCAGACAGCAGTGTAATCAATGCAAATATTTTGTCGGGCAGTTACGATTTGCAGACTGCTGCAAATCTTTCAGCAAAAGGATTTGCCGCATTAGACTTTCTGTTGTATTCGAAGAATGAAGCAAATACAGTTGCGTTTTTTAGTGCATCGGCAAATGCTAAAACATATTTACAAGATATTGTTAATGACATTTCAACAAATATTTCCGCAACTTATAGTGACTGGAATAGCTCATATACCAACACTTTCACTTCTTCCAAAGGGCTTGACCTTGGCGGTTCGGTGAGTATTCTGTGCAACTCATGGTCGCAGATGACAGAGCGAAGCAGAAGAGAAAGAGTTGGAAATTCGTTAGGCTATTTCGGATTTATATCATCAGGAGTTATTGCTCCGCAATTACTTGAAGGATTTTATGCAGCAAATTCAAAAGAGTTATTGATTGCCAATTTACAGGCTGGTAAAAATCTGTTTTTGGGCGGCTCTGGTACAGGCTTCGATGATTATCCTCAGGTTCAGCAGGCAAGTTATCAGGGAGTTCCGTTAAGTGATGAAATCTCCGCTCAGTTCGATCGATGTATTGCTGCTGCACAGGCTGTTTCAGGTGATTTCGCCACGGCTTTGGCTAATAATAAATCTAAAATGGAAACACTTTTTCTTGAGTTGAAAAAACTCTCTGTACTGATAAAAGTGGACATGGCTTCAGCTATTGGAGTTACGATTAATTACACAGATAATGACGGAGATTAACTACCCCACACCCCTCCTAAATCCTCCCCAAAGGGGAGGACTGTTTTTCCCTCCCCTTTGGGGAGGGCAGGGAGGGGTGGGGGTGATTTTCTTCCGTATCGCCTTTGGTGTGATGATGGCACTTTCCATTATCAGATTTTGGTCAAACGGCTGGATTGAGCAGCTTTATATCAAACCTTCTTTCTTTTTTAATTATTACGGATTTGAGTTTGTGAAACCGCTTCCGGCAGAAGGGGTGTATGCTGTATTTATTGTTATGTTTCTTGCAGCCATTTTTATTGCACTTGGTCTCTTTTACAAAGTTGCAAGTGTTTTGTTTTTTCTCACATTCACTTATGTGGAACTGATTGATAAAACTAATTATCTAAATCATTATTATTTCATCAGTATTGTGGCTTTGCTGTTGTGCTTCCTTCCTGCAAACAGAAAGTTTGCTCTGGATATTAAACTTGGTTTTACAAAGCCTTTACAGCACTTTCCGCGCTGGACAATTTTTGCGCTGCAACTACAAATGGCAATTGTTTATTTTTTTGCAGGAATCGCCAAAATAAATCACGACTGGCTGATTGATGCTATGCCGCTGAGTATCTGGCTGCCTGCTAAAATCAACCTTCCAATCATTGGTTCTTTTTTGAATGAAACATGGGTAGCTTATCTCTTTAGCTGGTGTGGCATGTTGTTCGATTGTCTTATTCCGTTTTTTCTTTTCTGGCGCAGAACAAAATATGTTGCTTATGCATTGGTGATTATTTTTCACACGCTCACTGCAATTTTATTTCCCGCTATCGGTATTTTTCCGTTTATCATGATGGTTTGCGCAATTGTGTTCCTCATTCCAAGTCCAAATGCTACAGAGATAAAAACTATTTTTTTGAAGAAATTCTTTTTAGCTAAATGGCTGGAATTTTCGCCTTCCTTTTTTGGTAAGATTGGTATGGGGTTGTTTATACTTCATTTCTCATTTCAGTTGCTCTTTCCTTTTCGATATGCACTTTATCCCGGAAAACTATTTTGGAATGAAGAAGGTTATCGTTTTTCCTGGCGTGTGATGCTTATGGAAAAAGCTGGCATGGTTACTTTTCATGTAAAAGATGGGGATAGAATCATTGAAATTAGAAATTCGGATTACCTTACTCTTCAGCAGGAAAAACAAATGAGCACTCAGCCTGATATGATATTGCAGTTTGCTCATCATCTCGCATCAGTTTATAAAAAGCAAGGTTGGAATAGTCCTGAAGTTTATGTGGAAAGCTTTGTGACACTGAATGGCAAAGGCAGCAGACCGTTTATTCGTAGCAATCTAAATCTTGCAGCAGAGCGCGATGGAATGAAGCATAAAGAATGGATTTTACCTTATAATAAAGAGACTGATAAATTGATAGTGAAGTTATAGTATGAACGAGGTTAAGTGTTGTTTATTTTCTTGTCGTGTCAAAAAGATTTTAAGTGCATTATTTTTTGTTTCACTCCATACCATATTGTTTGCTCAAACATTTAAAGTTTCCGGAAAGATTAAGGACGATAAAGGGAATCCCGTTTACCTAGCTGATGTGCATTTGGAATACACCAAGCGGATAACCAAAACAGATTCACTCGGCTATTTTTCATTTGATAAAGTTTCTGCCGGAAAGTATGAATTGGAAATTAAAGGTTTTATGATTGAGAAAAAGGAATTCTGGTTTCAGGTGAATGCTGATACATTTCTCTCAGAAATTAAAGTGAAAAGTGTAGAGAAGAATCTCGATGAAGTGTTGATTGAAAAGAATGCTGAAACATTTGGTGTTACAAGAATGAAGTCAGTAGAAGGAGTGGCGATTTATGAAGGGAAAAAGAATGAAGTAATTGTGATGAAAGATGTTGTTGCGAATAAAGCAGTGAACAGTTCGCGACAGATCTTTGCTAAAGTTCCCGGTTTAAACATTTGGGAAAGTGATGCGGCAGGTTTGCAACTCGGAATTGCTGCGCGAGGCTTAGACCCTAACAGAACTTCAAATTTCAACACGAGACAAAACGGCTATGATATGAGTGCTGATGCCCTTGGTTATCCTGACGCCTATTACATTCCGCCATCCGAGGCCGTAGAGCGGATAGAAGTGGTTCGCGGTGCAGCTTCACTGCAATATGGCCCACAGTTTGGCGGTATGCTGAATTATGTTTTGCAGAAAGCACCGGCTGACCACAAATTTGAATGGACTTCATACACTACCGGTGGAAGATTTAATCTTGTCAGCAGTTTCAACAGCATTGCGGGAACAGTCAAGTGTTTCAATTACTTCGGTTTTTATAATTACAAACAAGGAGAAAGCTGGCGACCAAACGGCAATTTCAACGTTCATAATGCTTTTGCATCTATTGGGTATCAGTGTACCGAAAAATTATCTGTTCGTGCAGAGTACACTTTTTCAAAGTATGATAGTAAACAACCGGGAGGGCTTACTGATGCTCAGTTTGAAGCAAATCCGCATCAGAGCCTTCGTACGCGAAATTGGTTTGCTACAAACTGGAATATTCTTGCGCTCTCGCTTAATTACAGACACAATATTCATCATCAGTTAAATTTGAGAGCATGGGGTTTTCTCGGAAGCCGCTCTGCGCTTGGTTTTCTGGGAACAACTAATCGAGCTGATGATTTATCAGCAAACAGAGATTTAATCAAAGACCAGTATAAAAACCTTGGCATTGAAGCGCGCTATATGTGGAAGTATTATCTGGCGAAGAGGCTTTCAAGCTGGCTGATTGGTGCACGTTTCTATACAGGAGTTACCCGAAAGCAACAAGGGCAAGGTACGAACGGGAGTGATGCTAATTACGCTTTTAATGATCCAGAAAATCTTGAAGGTTCTGATTATAGTTTTCCTGGAATGAATCTGGCGTTATTTACCGAGCATGTTTTTAATCTGAAGTACAACATCAAAATTACTCCGGGTATTCGTTATGAGCATATCAGTACCAAGGCTAAAGGATATTACCGCCAAACATTTTTTAATCAGGTGGATACTGTTGTGAAGCCTGAAGAGAGAAGCCTGAGTCGTGATTTTGTGTTGCTTGGTCTCGGTGCTTCGTGGGCAGCATGGGGCAGCACAGAGTTGTATGCTAATGTTTCGCAGAATTATCGCGGAATTACTTTTACTGATATGCGTGTAATTCGCGTAAGTCAGCTTGTGGATCCGAATCTGAAAGACGAGAAAGGATTTAATATTGATTTTGGATATAGAGGCGATTATAACAAGTGGCTGAATTGGGATGTAAGTGCATTTTGGTTGCAATACAATAACAGAATAGGGCAAATACAGCAGGTAGATTCAGCCTATAATATTTATCGGTACACTACCAATGTGGGAAGTTCGAGAAGTGTGGGAGCGGAGCTATATATTGAAGCTGATTTTTTCAAAGCATCAGGCATTGAAAAAAAAGCCGGGAACTTTGCTCTCTTTGTAACTTATGGCTACACCAATGCTACTTACGTAAAATCTCCTTATAAAAATGTAGTAGGAAATTTTCTGGAGTTTTCTCCTAATCATACGCTGCGCTTCGGAATGCATTACCGATATAAGCAGTTTTTAACATCACTGCAGGGGCAATATGTTACGAAGCAATATACAGATGCCACAAATGCTGAATTTACTGCAACAGGAATAAACGGAGCTATTTCTGCGTACTACACTTTAGATTGGAGTGCGCGCTATACTTTTCGATGTTTTCAGCTGATTGCCGGAATCAATAATCTTACAAATAATTATTACTTCACCCGTAGAGCAGTAAGCTATCCCGGACCGGGAATTATTCCCGCAGAGCCGCTTACTTTTTTTGTAACCATAGGCATCAAACTCAATAATGATGCTAAGAAGGATAAGTGGAAGACATTTAAGTGATGTTTTCAGAGACAGGTATAATAAACTCACAACACCTACTTCCTCAAACGCAA